>NZ_JBICCO010000053.1:0-46483 GCF_043119405.1 Achromobacter sp. 413638 | reverse complement strand
GTGGGGGGGCAGGCCCGGCGGGGTGGGGGGGGGCCCCCCCCCCCTACGCGGCTTTGCGTGTTGCCTGTTTATCGGCGTGGGCGACCAGCGCGTCGCGCACCCAGACGCCGTCTTCATGCGCCTTGACGCGGGCGGCCAGGCGTTCGCGGTTGCAGGGACCATTGCCCTTGATGACCGCGTAGAACTCGTCCCAGTCGATCTCGCCAAAGTCGTAGTGGCCGCGCTCGGCATTCCACTTGAGATCGGGATCGGGCACGGTCAGGCCCAGGTATTCGGCCTGCGGCACGGTCTGGTCCACCATCTTCTGGCGCAGCTCGTCGTTGGAGAAGAGCTTGATCTTCCAGGCCATGGACTGGGCGCTGTTGGGCGAATCGGCGTCGCTGGGACCGAACATCATCAGCGCGGGCCACCACCAGCGGTTCAGCGAGTCCTGCACCATGGCCTTCTGCTCGGGCGTGCCATGCAGGCACATCTGCATCAGCAGGTCGTAGCCCTGGCGCTGGTGGAAGGACTCTTCCTTACAGACGCGCACCATGGCGCGCGCATAGGGGCCGTAGGAACAGCGGCACAGCGGGATCTGGTTGATGATGGCCGAGCCGTCGACCAGCCAGCCGATCATGCCAATGTCGGCCCAGCTGAGCGTGGGGTAATTGAAGATGCTGGAGTACTTGGCGCGGCCGCTGTGCAGATCGTCGATCAGGTCGTCGCGCGACACGCCCAGCGTCTCGGCGGCGCTGTACAGGTACAAGCCGTGGCCGGCCTCGTCCTGGACCTTGGCCAGCAGGATGGCCTTGCGCTTGAGCGAGGGCGCGCGGGTGATCCAGTTGCCTTCGGGCAGCATGCCCACGATTTCGGAATGCGCATGCTGCGAGATCTGGCGCACCAGGGTCTTGCGGTAGGCGTCGGGCATCCAGTCCTTGGCCTCGATGCGCACGCCATCGTCAATGCGACGCTGGAAGGCCTGTTCCGCGCCTTCGAGCTGGTCGGCGGACTTGACCTGCTTGACGCCGGTCTCGACGAGTTGAGCGTACATGTGTGTCTCCTTGAGACGGTTTGCGAAAACGCAAAGCAGGCGCCGCGCAGTGCCGTCATGTCATACCGGCGATTATTTAATACAAAAAAACCATTGTCAAACTCAAATCTGTATCACATTGGATTTATGTATCATATTGCCGAACTCGATACCGGCCGCCCGCGGCCCTACTTATGGCAAACCCTCAGTCGCCCCTGGACCGCTTTCTGTCGCGCTTGATCAAAAGCGATCCGCCCCGGGCAAAATCGCTCTGCGTCAGCCTGCTGGGCGATGCGCTGGCGCCGCACGGCGGCGCCATCTGGCTGGGCGACCTGATCGAGCTGCTGGCGCCGCTGGGCATCAATGAACGGCTGCTGCGCACCAGCGTCTTCCGCCTGGTCGCGCAGAACTGGCTGCAATCGGAACGGCATGGCCGCCGCAGCCTGTACCTGATCTCGGAGCTGGGGCAGCGCCACACGGCGCACGCCTCGCAGCGCATCTACGAAGGCGCGCCGCAGGACTGGAACGGGGAATGGACGCTGGTGGCCCTGCCCCGGATCGGCAACGGACTGGCCGAGCGCGCCGAGCTGCGCCGGGAACTGGTGTGGGAAGGCTTCGGCATGATCGCGCCGGGGCTGTTCGCCCATCCGCATACCCAGGCCAGCGCGGCGCATGACATCCTGGAAAAGCTGGGCATTCCCGACCGCGCCCTGGTGCTGTCGGCGCGCGACCTGGCCGACGCCGGCGGCCTGCCGATAGCCAGCCTGGCCTCGCAGTGCTGGAACCTGGACGATGTGGCCGAGCAGTACCGGGCGTTCAGCAAGAATTTCGGACCGCTGGAAAAACTGCTGGACGCGCCGCCCTCGCCAGCCGAGGCCTTCGTCATCCGCGTCCTGCTGCTGCACAATTGGCGCCGGATCGTCCTGCACGATCCCCACCTGCCAGGCCCGATGCTGCCCGACAACTGGCCCGGACGCGCGGCGCGCGAACTGTGCGGGCGTCTCTACTGGCGCGTGTTCGACGCCTCCGAGGCGCACCTGGACGCGCTGGCCGCCCGCGACAACGAACGCTACACGCCGCTCACGGCGGACGTGGCGGCGCGCTTCGGCGGCCGGCCCGCCTGATTCGACGAAAAGTGATTGGATCCGGGGTCGGATGCGCCGGCCGATGTCGCGTCACGCCCGGCGCGACGGACCGTCGGATTGCCTGCGCGCCATGATCCGGCGGCTTGGGCTCAGACGTCGTCCGCCTCGGACGGCATGACCACATCCAGCGTATCCAGATGCCGCTCGCCGATGGCGCCGGCGCCGGACCCCGGCAGCTCCAGCCCCCGCGCCCGGGCAATGAAGGACAGGGTCCAGCGCGCCTGGATCGGGCGCCCCAGCGCTACGCCGGTGTCCGCGTCCACGCCGCTGGGCACATCCAGCGCCAGCACGGGCGCGCCCCAGCGATTGACCGTGTCCACCAGCGCCTGCCAATCGGCGCCCAGGGGACGGTTCAGGCCGATGCCGAACAGGCCGTCGATGACCAGCCCGGGCACGAAACCCGGTTCCAGCGCGGACAGCGTCCCGCCGCCCGCGGCCACCCACCCGTCGTAAGCGCGGGCGGCATCGGGAGGCAGCTTCTGCGGGCCGGCGGGCAGCAGCACGCGCACGTCGTGCCCCATCGCCCGCAGCACGGTCGCCGCGACCAGGGCGTCGCCGCCATTGTTGCCGGGGCCGGCCAAGGCCAGCACCGGCGTACCGGGCGCGATCCGGGCCGCCACAAAGCGGGCCGCAGCCGCGCCCGCCAGCGGCATCAGCTGCCGGCCGGCAGCCAGCGCCTGGCGCTCGGCCTCGCGGATCCGGGAAACGGGATAGCAAGACGGCATGGCGGGCTCCGGAATGCCAGCGGGACGGACGCCCGCCCCGGGGCCGTCAGACCTTGAGGAAATGCTCGCGGTAGTACTTCAGCTCGTCGATCGACTCGTAGATGTCCGCCAGCGCTTCGTGGCGGCTCTTCTTCTCGAAGCCCTTGTAGACGGCCGGCGCCCAGCGGCGAGCCAGTTCCTTCAGCGTGCTGACGTCGAGGTTGCGGTAGTGGAAGAACTTCTCGAACCGCGGCATGTAGGCGAACATGAAGCGGCGGTCCTGGCTGATTGTGTTGCCGCACAGCGGCGACTTGCCGGCCGGCACGTGCTGCGACAGGAACTCCAGCAGGATATCCTCGGCCTGGGCCTCGTTGATGGTCGAGGCACGGACCTTGTCGATCAGGCCGCTCTTGCCGTGGGTCGACTTGTTCCAGTCGTCCATGGCGTCGAGCAGGCTGTCGGGCTGGTGCAGCACCAGCACGGGGCCTTCCGCGACCACGGTCAGGTCGGGTTCGGTCACCACGACGGCGACTTCGATGATGCGTTCTTTCTCAGGTTCGAGGCCCGTCATTTCCATGTCGAGCCAGACCAGGCGGTTTTCGTTCACAGCCATATAATTTGCCTATAAAACACGCGATTTTCGCATATCCCTTACCGAGCACCCGACCCGCACATGTTCACCCTGCTGTTCGTCGCCTTCCTGCTGATCGACGTTGCCGTGCGCCTGTGGCTGGCCACGCGCCAGATCCGTCATGTCGCCCGCAACCGTGAACAGGTGCCAGCCGAATTCTCGCACCGCATCGGCCTGACCAGCCACCAGCGCGCGGCGGACTACACCGTGGCGCGCGTGCGGCTGGGCATGCTGGAACGGACCTACGACGCCATCGTGCTGGTGGGCCTGACCCTGCTGGGCGGCCTGCAGGCCATCGATCTGGCGGTAGGCCAGCTTACCAGCAACGACTTCCTGCGCCAGATGCTGCTGCTGGTGACCGTGGCGCTGCTGCTGGGCCTGCTGGGACTGCCATTCACGCTGTGGCGGCAGTTCAGATTGGAAGCCCGTTTCGGTTTCAACCGCATGACACCCGGGCTGTTCGTGGCGGACGCGCTCAAGGGCCTGCTGGTGGCGGCCGTGCTGGGGTTGCCGCTGGCCGCCGCCGTGCTGTGGCTGATGGGCAGCGCCGGCGCGTACTGGTGGGCCTGGGCCTGGGGCCTCTGGATGGTGTTCAACCTGGCGCTGCTCATCATCTATCCGATGTTCATCGCCCCGCTGTTCAACAAGTTCACGCCCTTGACCGATCCCGATCTGGCCGGACGCATCCAGCGCCTGGCGCAGCGCTGCGGCTTCGCGCTCAACGGTCTGTTCGTGATGGACGGCTCGCGCCGTTCCGCGCACGGCAACGCCTACTTCACCGGCTTCGGCCGCTCGCGCCGCATTGTCTTCTTCGACACGCTGCTGGCGCGCCTGAACGGCGACGAGATCGAGGCCGTGCTGGCCCACGAGCTCGGCCATTTCGCCAAGCGCCACATCATCAAGCGCATCTGCTTCAGCTTCGGCGCGGCCCTGGTATTCTTCGCGCTGCTGGGCTGGATATCCCAGCAGCCGTGGTTCTATGTGGGACTGGGCGTGCTGCCGCAGCTGGGCGGCCGCAACGACGCCATGGCGCTGCTGCTGTTCTTCCTGGTGATTCCGGTCTTCACCTTCGTGTTCACGCCGCTGGCCAGCTGGTACTCGCGCCGCGACGAATTCGAGGCCGACCGCTATGCCGCCGAGCAAAGCTCGCCGGATCGACTGGTATCCGCCCTGGTCAAACTCTACGACGACAACGCCGCCACCCTGACGCCCGATCCCGTGCACTCCGCCTTCTACGACAGCCATCCTCCCGCCGCCGTGCGCATCCGTCACCTGATGGCGCCGGCCGCATGAGCGCGCGCGATCGCTCCCCGCAACGCCCGCAGCAGGGCGCCGCGGCCGCCGTCACCGGCGCGCCGAACGAAGGCCGCATCATCGCGGCCCATGGCCGCCACTACACCGTGGAGCTGGACGATGGCACGCTGCGCAAGTGCTTCCCGCGCGGCAAGAAGGCCGGCGCGACGGTCGGCGACCGGGTCCGCATCACGCCGCAGGGCAGCGACGAAGGCGCGATCGATGCGATCCTGCCGCGCCGCAACCTGCTTTACCGCTCGGACGAGATGCGCTCCAAGCAATTCGCGTCCAACGTCGATCAGCTGCTGATCGTGGTCGCGGTCCAACCCACCTTTTCCGACGACCTGACCGGGCGCGCCCTGGCCGGCGCCTGGAGCGCCGGGATCTCGCCACTCATCATCCTGAACAAGACCGACCTGGCCGACGCCCTGCCCGCCGCCCGCGAACGACTGGCGCCGATCGCCGCGCTGGGCGTGGACATCGTCGAGTTGAGCGCGCTGGAACCGGCGCGGGTCCACACGCTGCTGGCGCCGCGCCTGGCGGGCAAGACCAATCTGCTGTTGGGACAAAGCGGCATGGGCAAGTCCACGCTGCTCAACGCGCTGGTGCCGGAGGCCGCCGCGCCCACGCGCGAACACTCGACCGCGCTGGACATGGGCAAGCACACCACCACCAGCACGCGGCTGTACCACCTGCCCGATCCGGGCGGCGACCTGATCGATTCGCCGGGATTCCAGGCATTCGGCCTGCAGCACCTGACCCGCGAGGACATCATCCGCGGCTTCCCCGAGTTCACCGGCCCCATCGAGTCCTGCCGCTTCTACAACTGCAGCCACCGGCACGAGCCGGGCTGCGGCGTGGTCGCGGCGCTGGAGGCGGGCGCCATCCATCCCGCGCGCTATGCGCTGTATCAACGGGTATTGGAAGAGAACGAAGCGGGCCAGCAGCGGTATTGAAACCTGGCGCGGGCGCGCTCGCGCGGGATCGCGCCGGGCGCCAATGCGTCGGGCACCACGACACCTAGCGCCATGGCGCCTGGCGCCGACGCACCCGGCTCTCAGCGCGGCTGCAGCCCGTGATTCAGCAGATGGTACAGATTGCGCAGCATGCCTGCCGTCGCGCCCCAGATGAAGTACTTGCCATAAGGCATGCCGTAGTAATGGCGCACACGGCCATCGTCCAGCCGCGCCTCGTAGAGGCGGTGATTGGCCGGGTCCATCAGGAAGGACAACGGCACCTCGAACACCTCGGCCACCTCGAACGCGTCCGGCGCCAACTGGAAGCCGGGCCGCACCAGGGACACGACGGGGATGATGGAGAATCCGGTCGCCGTCAGATACGGCGGCATGCTGCCCAGCACTTCCACATGCTCGGCCGGCAATCCGGTTTCCTCGTGCGCCTCGCGCAGCGCGGCGTCCTCCGGCGTGGGGTCGCTGGTTTCGATGCGTCCGCCGGGAAAGCTGATCTGGCCGGCATGGTCATACAGGTGCGCGGCGCGCTGGGTCAGCAGGATGCTGACGCCCTGCTCCCGGGTCACCAGGGGAATCAGCACGGCGGCGGGCACCGGCGTGCCTTCGCGTCCTGGATAGCGCAGGTCATTGTCGCGCGAGAGTTCGAGCTTCCAGGTGGAAGGCTGGCTCAGCGTTCCGCGCAGCGCGTCGGGCGTGAGCAGGCCGGCAGGCACGGCCGGCAGCGAATCATTGGCCACGACCCAGGGCTGGGAAGCCGGATCGAAACCGGGACGGGCCAGCGGCCGCCTGGGCCGCGGGGATGACGAGGAATCAGACATACGGCTCTGTGTAAAGAAAAAGGCACCCTCGCAGGTGCCTTTTTAACCCGGAAATCCGTATCGGACGAAAACGCGGGAAAGCGTGAGCGTCCGACACAGATAGGGCCGTGTGCCGATAAGCGATCAAGCCGCCGAGGCTTGCTTGCTGACCAGCTTTTCCTTGATGCGAGCCGACTTGCCCGAGCGGTTGCGCAGGTAGTACAGCTTGGCGCGGCGCACGTCGCCGCGGCGCTTGACTTCGATGCCAGCGATCTGCGGCGAGTACAGCTGGAACGTACGTTCCACGGCTTCGCCCGACGAGATCTTGCGCACGGTGAACGCGGAGTTCAGGCCGCGGTTGCGCTTGGCGATCACGACGCCTTCGAAGGCCTGCACGCGCTTGCGGGTGCCTTCAACGACGTTCACGCTCACGACGACGGTGTCGCCAGGAGCAAAAGCAGGCATGGCCTTGCCGCCGGTCAGGCGGGCAATTTCTTCCTGTTCCAGGATAGCGATGAGGTTCATTGAAACTCCTAGTTCATCTTGCCTTTGCGGGCTAACAACTTTTTGCCGTCCGATTTTGTTCGTTGTCCTATGTCCCAGACTGGAAGGGAAAGGCTCCCGACTTCCCGGGCGCCAGACAACGGATATGCCGCAAGCAGAGGATGAGATTTGGCAAACCAATGATTCTACACCAGAATTTCCGAAAATAGCCAAGTCGGGGGACGCGACTGGACGGGACCATGCCCATGGGTGTATCTTGCGAGTCCTATTGAGTAGACATCTATACAAATTTTCCGTGCTAGGTCGTCGGAAGTGACGACAAGACCGCCGATCAGAAGCTCACGGCGTCCTTGCCAGCCCATTTGCGGTACCCTTGCGGTCTTGTAACAAACACGTCACCAAGCAGCTCCCTCACATGTCGTATTCGTCCCTGGTACTGGTCGTCCTGGCCGCGATGGCCCACGCAACGTGGAACCTTCTGGCCAAGCGAGCCGCCATGGTGGGCGCGCCCTTCGTCTTCGCCTACGGCCTGTGCGCCTCGGTGCTCTACGCACCCTGGGTGGTCTGGGTGCTGTTGCACGACGGCATGCAATGGTCCTGGATGGTGGTCGGCGCGATCCTGATGTCCAGCCTGTTGCACCTGGGCTACAGCTTGTGCCTGCAACGCGGCTATCAGGTGGCCGACCTGTCCGTGGTCTATCCGATTGCCCGGGGCACCGGCCCGCTGCTCTCGACCACCGGCGCGTTCATCCTGTTGAATGAACCCGCCAAGGCCAGCGGCATCGCCGGCATGCTGTGCGTGGTGATCGGCGTGTTGCTCATCGCCACGCAAGGCCGGCTGGCCATCTTCCGCCAGGCCCAGGCCTGGGTTGGCGTGCGCTGGGGCGTGGTGATCGGCCTGTTCATCGCCGCCTATACCGTGGTCGACGCCTACGGCGTGAAAGTGCTGCTGATCAGCCCGGTGCTGTTCGACTGGTTCACCTGTGTCACGCGCACCACCATGATGACGCCACACATGCTGCGTCGCCGGGCCCAGAACTGGGAATCGATGCGCGGCTATTGGCACCTGGCGCTGGCCGTGGGCTTCCTGTCGCCGCTGGGCTACATCCTGGTGCTGTTCGCGCTGCAGGACGGCGCGCCGCTGAGCCTGGTGGCGCCGGCCCGGGAAATGTCGATGATGCTGGGCACCCTGGCCGGCATGTTCCTGCTGCGCGAGAAGGTCGGCATCGGCCGGCTGCTGGGCTGCTTCTCCATTCTGGCGGGCGTTGTCCTGCTGGGTTCAGCCTGACGGGCGCCGTTCAGCGCGGTTCCGCCTGACCGGCATCCGCTGTCGGGTCCGGTCCAACTGAAGAAGCCCGGGTGGCAAGCGCCGCTCCCCTGCCCCTGCGCGCCGGACCCGCCCGGCATCGCGCCGAGGTCAGAATCCGCCGGCAGCGCCCAGCCACATCAACGCAGGAATCATGGCGCCCCAGGCCAGCACCAGCAGCACATCCGCCACCTTGCTCTTCATGCTGAGCTGATCCGCCACCGGCTCGACGGTGGCATTGCCCAGCGTGCGCTCGCGCGGCAGGCGCGCGGCGCTTTCTCCGACCTTGCCCTTGCTCGCCGCGTCGTCCTGGGCGGGCGCGGGAAACGGCCACTTGGCCGGCAGCGACGCCAGCCGGCTGCTCGCGCGGGCCGGCTGCGTCTTGCCTGGCATGGACACCGCCAGGCGGCCGCCCAGCGCGCGCAGACGCGCCAGCGGTCCACGGGCGGGATTCAGATCCAGGGCCAGCGCATCGGGCATGGCGGAGAGGTTTCCGGTGTTCATGGGAACTCCTTGTATTCATGGCCGCGCATGCGCTTGGCCCATCGGCTAGACGACACAGGCTCCGGCCCGACAGGCCCGGCGCGATCGGACTACGATTCGAACAGCGACAACTGCCCGGCGGCCGCGGCGCGCAGCGGACTGCGGCCACGGACATAGCCGCTGGCGACGCCAGCGGTCGAGGCATGGGGGACCCCTAAAGACGCTTTCGCGCCAGCCGGGGATGGGAAAACGGGGGATGAGGCATCGTGCGCGCCGTCCAGGCCGGCCACGGCGGGCGGCATGAATTGGTCGCAGCTGAGCTGCAGGCGGCTGCGGTTCAGGCCCAGCTTGCGCGCGGCCATGGAAAAACGCTGGCGCAGCAAGTCGGCCCAGATGCCGGTGCCACGCATGCGCGAACCAAAGTTGGGATCGTTGCGGCGACCGCTGCGCAGGTCTTCGATGCGATGCAGGACGCGCTGGGCGCGATCCGGGAAATGGGCGTGCAGCCAGTCCTCGAACAAGGTCTTGACCTCCCAGGGCAGGCGCAGGACCGTGTAGCTGGCGTAATGCGCGCCAGCCGCCTTGGCGGCCTCCAGGATGTGCTCCATGGACTCGTCGTTGATGAACGGAATGATGGGCGCCACCAGCACGCCCACCGGCACGCCGGCGTCGGTAAGGCTGCGCACCGCCTCCAGCCGGCGCCAGGGCGCGGCGGCGCGCGGCTCCAGGCTGCGGGCCATGGCCGCGTCCAGCGTGGTGACGCTCATGTAGACGACAACCAGGTTGCGGCGGGCCAGTTCGGCCAGCAGGTCCAGGTCGCGCGCGACCAGGGCGTTCTTCGTGACGATGGTGAGCGGATGCCGGGTTTCCAGCATCAGTTCCAGCAGGCCGCGCGTCAGGCGCCATTCGCGCTCGATGGGCTGGTAGGCGTCGGTGGCCGAGCCGATATTGATGGGCGACGGCTTGTAGCCCGGCCGGCTCAGTTCCGCGCGCAGGGCCTCGACGGCGTTGGCCTTGGCCACCAGCCGGGTTTCGAAATCCAGGCCGGGCGAATAGCCCAGGTAGGCATGGGTGGGACGGGCGTAGCAGTAAACACAGCCGTGCTCGCAGCCACGGTAGGGATTGACCGCCACGTCGAAGGGAATGTCGGGCGAATCATTGCGCGACAGCATCTTGCGCGCGGCCTCGGCCGTGACCTGGGTCTTGGGCGCGGCGGGTTCGCGGCGCTGGTCGGGCACGATGGGGATGATGGGAGCGATTCGGGAGGACCGGCCGGAAGCGGCCGGCGTAGCGGCGTCGTCCTTGCCGGGAAAGCCGGCGGCGCGCTCGGTCAGGCTCGACGAAGCATCTGAAGAAAAATCGGGGACGGGATCTACGAAATCGGCCGGCAGTCCGGAGGCGGACCAGCCGTCGTCGACCTGCACGCGTTCGTCGGATTGGAAGCGATGTCGAACATTAGTAACCGCACCCCGACCGCGCAAGGCGGCGGGGGCGGCAGCCGGGGACCCAGAACCGGCGGGAAAAGAATGATCGATGCTTGCCATAGGAACCACTGTACAAAAACACAGTAGTTTTAGCAAGCCCCGAAAGACTTTTCTTAAGACAGCCCCACTTTACCGCAAGACGCCGGCTCCGTTGCGACAATTCGATTTCATCTTGCGAGATGGGCCGGAAACCCGCGCCAGCATTGGTTTTGGAAGAAAAACAACAGCAATCCGGGGGAACGAAAAAGCGCTCCGCGCCCCCGAAAATCCGCAGGCCCGTCAGCGCAGCATGCCGGCAGCCGCCGTCTGATGCGTCGCCTCGTCGATCAGGATGAACGCGCCGGTCGCCGGCACGTCCGCGTAGCGATCGACGGCGAGCGCATCGCGCGTCGTGAACGACACCCGGCCGATGTCGTTCATGCGCAGCACGCCTTCCGTGTTCTCGACTTCCTGCAGCTCATGGATATCACGATGCGACAGCACGGCGCGCACCTTCGCCGAGGTCAGCCGCGTGCCAGACTTGAGCAGATACTTGCGCGCCGGATTGAGCGGCTGCGAATCGAGCCAGCACAATTCGGCCTCGAACTCGCGCGACACCTGCGCGGGCGCGGCCGAGTGCGCGATCACGTCGCCACGCGAGACATCCACGTCGCGGTCCAGCACCACAGTGACGGAATCGCCAGCCACCGCTACGTCCAGTTCACGGTCGAATGCCAGCACGCGGCTCACCACGGCGTCCACGCCGGACGGCTGCACCGTGACGGCATCGCCGGGCCGCAGCACGCCGCTGGCGACGCGGCCAGCATAGCCACGGAAGTCGTCCTTGCGGTCACCGTCATGACGCGCCACGCGCTGCACCGGGAAACGCAGCGGCAAGGCGCCGCCGTCGATCTGCACATCCAGCGCCTCCAACAGCGCCAGCAGCGGTTGGCCCTGGTACCAGGGCGTCTTCGGCGACGACGTGACCACGTTGTCGCCGTTCAGCGCCGACAGCGGCAGCGCGTCGAAATGCGCGATACCCAGCTTGGCCGCCAGCTCGGCGTAGGCGGCGCGGATACGTTCGAACACGGCCGGGTCCCAATCCACCAGATCCATCTTGTTCACCGCCACCACGATGTGGCGGATGCCCAGCAGCCTGGCGATGGTGCTGTGGCGCTTGGTCTGCGGCAGCAGCTTGCCATCGGCGGCGCGGGTGGCGTCGATCAGGATGACGGCCACGTCGGCGGTGGACGCGCCCGTCACCATGTTGCGCGTGTACTGCTCATGCCCCGGCGCGTCGGCGATGATGAACTTGCGCACCGGGGTCGAGAAGTATCGGTAGGCCACGTCGATGGTGATGCCCTGCTCGCGCTCGGCCTCCAGGCCGTCCGTCAGCAGCGAGAAGTCGATGCCGTCGCCGGCCACGCGCTTGTACTTGGCGCGCGCGATGGCGTCGAGCTGGTCGGCGAACACGCCCTTGCTGTCGTACAGCAGGCGTCCGATCAGCGTGGACTTGCCGTCATCCACCGAACCGGCGGTGATCAGGCGCAGCACGCCGCGGTCGGCGCTGGAAAGAAAAGAATCGTTGATGGCGTTCATGTGCGTTCCTTGCGGCCGGCCTTCAAGCCGGCAAACCCCGGCGCACGGCCGGAGCGGTCGGGTGCTTGCGCGGGATCAGAAGTAGCCTTCCTTCTTGCGGCGCTCCATCGAGGCCTCGGAAGTCTGGTCGTCCATGCGGGTGGCGCCGCGCTCAGTGATGTCGGTCACCGCGGTCTCGGCGATGATGGCGGCCGTGTCGGCGGCGTCGGACGCCACCGGGCAGGTGCAGGAGATGTCGCCCACGGTGCGAAAGCGCACCTGCAGCCGCTCGACCCGTTCGCCTTCCTGCGGCGGCGTCAGCCGCGTCACCGGCACCAGCAGCCCCTTGCGCCGCACCACCTCGCGCTCGTGCGCGTAGTAGATCGACGGCAGCGCCAGGCGCTCGCGCTGGATGTATTGCCACACGTCCAGCTCGGTCCAGTTCGAGATCGGGAACACGCGCATGTTCTCGCCGCGATGCACGCGGGTGTTGAACAGGTTCCAGACTTCCGGCCGCTGGGCCTTCGGATCCCATTGGCCGAACTCGTCGCGGAACGAGAAGATGCGTTCCTTGGCGCGCGCCTTTTCCTCGTCGCGCCGGGCGCCGCCGATGCAGGCGTCGAAGCCGAATTCCTCGATCGCTTCCAGCAGCGTCACCGCCTGCGCGGCATTGCGCGAATCGGTCTCGCGCCGCAGCACCACGCTGCCGCGCTTGATCGAATCCTCGACGCTGCGCACGATCAGGGTCTCGCCCAGCTCGGCGGCGCGCGCGTCGCGGAAATCGATCACCTCGGCGAAATTGTGGCCGGTGTCGATATGCATCAGCGGAAACGGAAAACCGCCCGGGCGAAAGGCCTTTTCGGCCAGGCGCAGCAGCACGACCGAATCCTTGCCGCCCGAGAACAGCAGCACCGGCCGTTCGCACTCGGCGGCGACCTCGCGCAGGATGAAGATGGCTTCCGATTCCAGCCAGTCCAGGTGGCTGCGTTGAATCACGGCAGACATTGGGTGTTCCCCTTGAATCATGGTTTTCGAATTCATGGCCGGCCAGCGTCGCCGACGGGCGCGATGGCGATGACCCGGTTGCCCGCATGCAGGCCGCATTCCTTGGAGTCCGAGGACTCCCACCACCAGCGCCCTGCCCGCAGGTCTTCGCCCGGCCGCAAGGCGCGCGTACAGGGTTCGCAGCCGATGGACGGATAGCCCTGGTCGTGCAGCGGGTTGTACGGAATGCCCTGCGCGCGGATCACGGTCCAGACCTCGGCCTCGCTCCAGTCCGCCAGCGGGTTGAACTTGTACAGGCCGAACGTGGCGTCCTGTTCTTCGCGCGCCAGCTCTCCGCGCGTGGCGGACTGGGCGCGCCGCTGCCCGGTGATCCAGGCGCCGCGTCCGGCCAGAGCGCGCTTGAGCGGCTCGACCTTGCGGATCTGGCAGCAAGCCTTGCGCAGCTCGACGCTTTCGTAGAAGGCATAGGCGCCATGCGCGGCCACGTGCGCGTCGACGGCAGCCGCGTCTGGCCGGTAGATCGTGACCTCGCGGCCATAGCGCTGGCGGATCGCGTCCAGCACGCCCAGCGTTTCGGCGTGCAGCCTGCCGGTGTCCAGCGTGAACACCTCCAGGTCCAGCCCGGCGTCGAAAATGGCGTGCGTCAGCACCATGTCCTCGGCCGCCAGCGACGAGGCCAGCGCGGCGTCGGGATAGCGACGCCGCGCGTCGGCCAGCGTCTCGATCAACTCGCGCCAGCGCGCCGCCGCGCCGGCTTCCAGTTCGGGAGGCAGTTCGATCGTCGTCATGCTTGCACCGCGAAGATCCGGGCCCGGCGCGGACGCGCCAGCAGGGTTTCGCCGTCGCGCAGGTTCAGCTCCCGGTACAGCTGTTCCGGCACTTCGGCCTCGATGATGGCGTCCGAGTCCTGGCGCGCCAGTTCCAGATAGGCGCTGGGGCCCGCCAGGTAGGCGTGCGACAGCCGCACCGCGATGCCCTCGCCTTCCGGCCGGTAGCGCTCGATGTCGAATTCGTGCGGCCGCACATAGGCGGTGGCGCGCTCGCCGTCGGCCTGCGCCAGCTCCGGCGCCGGCAGCGACAGCCCGGCGCCCTGCCAGACGCCGCGCGTGGCCACGCCGGCCAGCGAGTTGACGTCGCCCAGGAAGCCGTAGACGAAGGGCGTGGCGGGCGACTCCCAGACTTCGCGAGGCGTGCCCACCTGCTCGATGCGGCCCGAGTTCATCAGCACCACCCGGTCGGCCACTTCCAGCGCCTCTTCCTGGTCGTGCGTCACGAACACGCTGGCCACGTGCAGCTCGTCGTGCAGCCGGCGCAGCCAGCGGCGCAGTTCCTTGCGCACCTTGGCGTCCAGCGCGCCAAAGGGTTCGTCCAGCAGCAGCACGCGCGGCTCCACCGCCAGCGCGCGCGCCAGGGCGATGCGCTGGCGCTGGCCGCCCGACAGCTGGGCCGGATAGCGATCGGCCAGCCAGTCCAGTTGCACCAGCCCCAGCAGGTTGTGCACCTTGCGCTGGATCTGGTCCTCGGAAGGACGCTGCGAACGATGCTTGACGCGCAGGCCGAAGGCCACGTTCTCGAACACGGTCATGTGCTTGAACAGCGCGTAGTGCTGGAACACGAACCCGACCTGGCGCTGGCGCACGTCCACGGCGGTGGCGTCCTCGCCGGCGAACAGCACGCTGCCCGAGTCAGCCGATTCCAGGCCCGCGATGATGCGCAGCAGCGTGGTCTTGCCGCAGCCGGACGGTCCCAGCAGCGCGACCAGCTCGCCGGTCTCGATATGCAGCGATACGTCGTTGAGCGCGCGGAACTGGCCGAAGCGCTTGGACAGATTGCGGACTTCTATGCTCATGTTTGTCTCCGTCGGGCGCCGTGTCAGGCGGCGGCCTGGGTGATGGCCACGGCGGGGCCGGGATACTCGGCGGGCTGGCTGGCGGCCTGCAACTGCTTCGCGTTGCGCCACTCGACAAGGTTCTTGGCCACCAGCGTCACCAGCGCCAGCAGGGCCAGCAAAGAGGCGACGGCGAAGGCCGCCGAATACTGATATTCGTTGTAGAGAATCTCGACGTGCAGGGTCATGGTGTTGGTCAGGCCACGCACCTGGCCGGACACCACCGACACGGCGCCGAACTCGCCCATGGCGCGCGCGTTGCACAGGATGGCGCCGTACAGCAGGCCCCACTTGATGTTCGGCAGCGTGACGCGCCAGAAGATCTGCCAGCCATTGGCGCCCAGCGTCAGCGCGGCCTGCTCTTCCTCGCTGCCCTGCGCCTGCATCAGCGGAATCAGCTCGCGCGCGACGAACGGAAAGGTCACGAACAGGCTGGCCAGGATGATGCCCGGCACCGCGTACACGATCTTGATGTCGTGCGCCTGCAACCAGCCGCCGAACCAGCCCTGCGTGCCGAACAGCAGCACGAAGACCAGCCCCGCCACCACCGGCGACACCGAGAACGGCAGGTCGATCAGCGTGATCAGGAACTGCTTGCCGCGAAACTGGAACTTGGTGATGGCCCAGGCGGCGGCCACGCCGAACACCAGGTTCACAGGCAGCGCGATGGCCGCGACCAGCAAGGTCAGACGGATCGCCGCCCAGGCGTCCGGCTCGACGATGGCCTCCAGGTACAAGGCCCAACCCTTGCGGAAGGCCTCGGCGAATACCGCGGCCAGCGGCACCAGCAGGAACAGCGTCAGGAACAGCAGCGCGATGCCCAACAGGATGCCGCGCACCCAGCGCGGCTCGGTCAGGTGGGCGGGACGATGGTCGACGCTCATCAGGCTCTCCCGAGGCCGCGGCGGGCCTGCCAGCCCTGCAGCAGATTGATGACGAACAGCAGCGCGAAGGACAGCACCAGCATCACCGTGGCGATGGCGGCCGCGCCGGCATAGTCGAACTGTTCGAGCTTGGCGATGATCAACAACGGCGTGATCTCGGACACCATGGGCATGTTGCCGGCGATGAACACCACCGAGCCGTACTCGCCCACCGCGCGCGCGAAGGCCAGCGCGAAGCCGGTCATCAGCGCCGGCAGCAGCGCGGGCAGCAGCACACGGCGTATGGTCTGCCAGCGATTGGCGCCCAGGCTGGCGGCGGCTTCCTCGATCTCGCGCTCGACGTCCTCGAGCACAGGCTGCACCGTGCGCACCACGAAGGGCACGCCGATGAAGATCAGCGCGATCACGATGCCCAACGGCGTGAACGCGACCTTCCAGCCGAACCACTCGGCCAGCGGCGCGCCCAGCCAGCCTTTTTCCGAATACAGCGCGGTCAGCGCGATGCCGGCGACGGCGGTGGGCAGCGCGAAAGGCAGGTCCACCAGCGCATCCAGGATCTTCTTGCCCGGGAAGCGATAACGCACCAGCACCCAGGCCACGATGGTGCCGAACACCAGGTTCACCAGCGCGGCGATCAGGGACGCGCCGAAGGTGAGCTTGTAGGACGCCACCACGCGCGGCGAAGCGACGGCGTCCCAGAAGCCCTGCCAGCCGAGCGAGGCGCTCTTGATGGGCAGCGCGGCCAGTGGAATGAGCACCAGCAGGCTCAGGTAGAGCACCGCATAGCCCATGGAAATGCCGAAGCCGGGCAATACGCCCGGGCTGCTGCGGCGAACGGCAAAAGGCGCTTGCGCGCCCGTTGCCGCCGGTGTCGAGGCTGAGGTCATGGCCGTCGTCCGATGGTCAGGAGATCATTTCTTCTGAGGCTGGTAGATCTGGTCGAAGGTGCCGCCATCGCTGAAGTGATCCTTCTGCGCCTTGCGCCAGCCGCCGAAGATCTTGTCGTCGATCTTGACGAGCTTGACCTTGGGGAACTTGCTTTCGTACTTGGCCGCCACGTCCTTGTCGATGGGGCGGTAGTAGTTCTTGGCGATGATTTCCTGCGCCGCCGGCGTGTACAGGAATTCCAGGTAGGCCTGGGCCGCGGCGCGGGTGCCCTTCTTGTCGACGATCTTGTCGACCACGGCCACCGGCGGCTCGGCGAGGATGGACAGCGAGGGCACCACGATGTCGAACTTGTCCGGACCCAGCTCCTCGAGCGCCAGGAAAGCCTCGTTCTCCCAGGCCAGCAGCACGTCGCCCACGCCGCGCTCGACGAAGGTGGTGGTGGCGCCGCGCGCGCCGGTATCCAGCACCGGCACGTGCTTGAGCAGCTCGCCGACATAGGCCTTGGCCTTGTCCTCGCTGCCGCCGTTCTTCTCGAGCGCGTAGGCCCAGGCCGCCAGGTAATTCCAGCGCGCGCCGCCGGAAGTCTTGGGGTTGGGGGTGATGACCTGCACGCCGTCCTTGACCAGGTCGTCCCAGTCCTTGATCTGCTTGGGATTGCCCTTGCGCACCAGGAACACGATGGTGGAGGTGTAGGGCGAGCTGTTCTGCGGCAGGCGGGCCTGCCAGTTTTCCGGGAGCAGGCCGCGATCGGCGATGGCGTCGATGTCGTAGGCCAGGGCCAGCGTCACCACGTCGGCTTCCAGTCCGTCGATGACCGAACGCGCCTGGCGGCCCGAGCCGCCGTGCGATTGGCGGATGGTCAGCTCGACGCCGGCCTTGTCCTTGTATTGCTTGGCGAAGGCGTCGTCGATCGCGCGGTACAGCTCGCGCGTCGGATCATAGGAGACGTTGAGCAGCGTCTGCTTCTGCTGCGCCTGGGCCGGCGCGATCGCCGCGAGCGAAACCGTCACTGCAGCCAAGGCGGCCAGCCAACCCGCTTTCCTGAAAGACATCCCTTGCTCCCTGCGTCAGTTTGACAATGTGGAAGCAAGTTTGCAGGCGAGTCGATCTGAACGGAACGAATCATTTTTTGATTGTTAATCGCCGCCAAGCATATAGACGCGGGGCATGGCGAAACCACGCCGCCTCGCCTGCTTGGGGCCAGGCGCAGCGCGCGCCCCTTGCGGAATGCCCGTCGCGCCAGCCGTGGAGACCCATAAAAAAACGCCGCGTTCCCAGCGGGGAATCGCGGCGTACTGGCGGCAAAGCCTGCGGGATGCGTTCAGGGCGCGCGGCCCTTCATGCATCCCGGCTATTTACTTATTCGGCTGGGGCGTGATGCGCAGGTAAGGACGCACGGCCTTGTAGCCCTTGGGGAATTTCTGCTTGATCACGGCCTCGTCCTGCAACGAGGGCACGATGATCACGTCGTCGCCGTCCTGCCAGTTCACCGGCGTGGCCACGCTGTGGCTGTCGGTCAGCTGCAGCGAGTCGATGACGCGCAGGATCTCGTTGAAGTTGCGTCCGGTGCTGGCCGGATAGGTGATGGTCAGGCGCACCTTCTTGTTCGGATCGATGATGAACACCGAGCGCACCGTCAGCGTGGCGTTGGCGTTCGGGTGGATCATGTCGTACAGCTCGGAAACCTTGCGGTCCTTGTCGGCCAGGATCGGGAAATTGACCGTGGTGGACTGGGTGTCGTTGATGTCCTCGATCCACTTGTTGTGCGATTCCTTGCCGTCGACGGACAGCGCCAGCACCTTCACGTTGCGCTTGGCGAACTCGTCGGCCAGCTTGGCGGTGTAGCCCAGCTCGGTGGTGCAGACGGGAGTGAAATCGGCGGGATGCGAGAACAGCACGCCCCAGCTGTTGCCCAGGAATTCATGAAAACGGATCGGGCCAACCGAAGATTCCTGTTCGAAATCGGGGGCGATGTCGCCCAGGCGTAGATGACTCATGGTGTCTCCTGCATGCGGATGAAGGTTGATCGAGGGCGGCCCGCCCGCGAGCGCGGCGGACACGGCCGGCAACGGCTCGTCGGCGGCCTGCGACGCCCGGGCTTGCATCCCGCGGCGGCAGCCATGCGACGATTCTTCCATCAAACTCGGTACGGGGGAAATACGCAAGACATATAACCTTATGCAATATTCATGACCCGAATTGAGCGCCCGCAATCCGATGTCACGCGCAAAAGAAAAGCCCGCGAACCTGCGTTCGCGGGCTTTTCCGTAGCGGCCTTGCGCCTGGCTCTATAGCGCGCCGGTCAGTTCCGGCACGACCTGGAACAGATCGCCGACCAGGCCGTAGTCGGCCACGCCGAAGATCGGGGCTTCCGGATCCTTGTTGATGGCCACGATGACCTTGGAGTCCTTCATGCCGGCCAGGTGCTGGATGGCGCCGGAGATGCCGACGGCCACGTACAGCTGCGGGGCCACGATCTTGCCGGTCTGGCCGACCTGCCAGTCGTTCGGCGCGTAGCCGGCGTCGACCGCCGCGCGCGAAGCGCCCAGCGCCGCGCCCAGCTTGTCGGCCAGCGGGTCCAGGATCTTGAAGTTCTCGGCGCTGCCCAGGCCACGGCCGCCGGAGACGACCACGCGCGCGCCGGCCAGTTCGGGGCGGTCGCTCTTGGCGACTTCGCGACCCACGAAGCTGGACAGGCCCGAGTCGGCCACGGCAGTGGCGTCCTCGATCGCGGCCGAGCCGCCGGTGGCGGCCACCGCGTCAAAGCCGGTGGTGCGCACGGTGATGACCTTGACCGCGTCGGCCGACTGCACCGTGGCGATGGCGTTGCCGGCGTAGATCGGGCGCTGGAAGGTGTCGGCGGATTCCACGCCGATGATGTCCGAGACCTGCGCCACATCCAGCTTGGCGGCCACGCGCGGGGCCACGTTCTTGCCCGAGGCGGTGGCGGGGAACAGGATGTGGCTGTAGCCCGACGCCACGGCCAGCACCTGGGCGGCCAGGTTCTCGGCCAGGCCTTCGGCCAGCTGCGGCGCGTCGGCCAGCAGCACCTTGGACACGCTGGCGGCCTGCGCGGCCTGCTCGGCCACGGCGCGGGCATTGGCGCCGGCGACCAGCACGTGCACGTCGCCGCCGATCTTGGCGGCGGCGGCGATGGTGTTCAGGGTCGCGCCCTTGAGCTGGGCGTTGTCGTGTTCAGCAATAACCAGCGTCGTCATCTCAGACCACCTTCGCTTCGTTCTTGAGTTTGTCCACCAGCGCCGCCACATCGGGCACCTTGATGCCGGCCTTGCGCGCCGGCGGCTCGCTGACCTTCAGCGTCTTCAGGCGCGGCGCCGGGTCCACGCCCAGGTCCTGCGGCGTCACGGTGTCCAGCTGCTTCTTCTTGGCCTTCATGATGTTCGGCAGCGTCACGTAGCGCGGCTCGTTCAGGCGCAGGTCGGTGGTGATGATGGCCGGCAGCTTCAGCGACACGGTCTCCAGGCCGCCGTCGACTTCGCGCGTGACGTTGACCTTGCCGTCGCCCAGCTCGACCTTGCTGGCGAACGTGGCTTGCGGCCAGTCCAGCAGCGCGGCCAGCATCTGGCCGGTCTGGTTGGCGTCGTCGTCGATCGCCTGCTTGCCCAGGATCACCAGCTGCGGCTGTTCCTTGTCGACCAGCGCCTTGAGCAGCTTGGCCACGGCCAGCGGCTGCAGTTCGACATCGGTCTGCACCAGCACGCCGCGATCGGCGCCAATGGCCATCGCCGTGCGCAGGGTTTCCTGGCATTGGGCCACGCCGCAAGACACGGCGACGACCTCGGCCACCGAACCCTTCTCCTTCAGGCGGGTCGCTTCCTCGACGGCGATTTCGTCGAAGGGGTTCATGGACATCTTCACATTGGCGATATCGACGCCAGTCTGATCCGACTTGACGCGCACCTTGACGTTGTAGTCAACGACGCGCTTGACAGGTACCAAAACCTTCATCCCGCTGCCTCCAAATGGAAATAATTACCCGGCATGCGCCGGGATCGCATTGCACAATTTTTTCCTGATTCTACAGCTTCGCCAGCGCCCGTATATGCGCCACCACGCTGCGACCGAGGGCGGACGGGTTGTAACCGCCCTCCAGCGTACTGACGATCCGGCCCTGGGCATGGCGGTCGGCCACCCCGACGAGCTGTTCGGTGATCCAGGCGTAATCGGCCTCGACCAGCCCCATCTGACCCATGTCGTCCTCCCGGTGGGCGTCGAATCCCGCCGACACCAGGATCAGCTCCGGCCGATGCGCCTCCAGCCGCGGCAGCCAGGTGTCCGTGACGATGGACCGCACCGCCGCGCCCGCGGTATAGGCCGGCACCGGCACGTTGAGCATGTTGGCGGCCGGATGGTCCGCGCCGCTGTTGGGAAAGAACGGGTGCTGGAAGAAGCTGCACATCAGCACCCGCTCGTCGCCGGCGAAGACGTCTTCGGTGCCATTGCCGTGGTGCACGTCGAAATCCACGATGGCCACCCGCGACAGGCCGTGGAAGTCCAGCGCGTGGCGGGCCGCGATGGCCACGTTGTTCAGGAAGCAAAAGCCCATGGCCTGGGAGCGGCAGGCATGGTGCCCGGGCGGACGCACCGCACAAAAAGCGGTGCGCGCCTCGCCACCCATGACCGCGTCGACCGCGGCCACGCCCGCGCCGGCCGCGTACAGCGCGGCCTCGTAGGTGTGCGGGTTCATCAGGGTATCGGGATCGATCGGGTAGTAGCCGTGCTCGGGCACGTGCTGGCGCAGACTGTCCAGGTACTGAACGGTATGGACCCGCAGAATGTCGTGGCGCGAGGCTTGCGGCGCCTGGCGATCGTCTAGATAGGGCATCAGGCCGCTGGCCAACAACTGGTCCGAGATGGCGTCCAGCCTCTGCGGGCTTTCCGGATGCCAACTGCCCATTTCATGCAAGCGGCATGCCGGGTGGGTAAGATACATGGTCTCCATAAGGAAGATTATGTTCATCTGTCGGCGATTACTGCAACTCGGGGTCATGTCGGCCCTGCTCGCGGGGTGTTCCACCACCGCTCCCTCCGCCCCCCGCTCGTCCTCCGCGCCGGGCGTGTCCGCCGCCAGCGAGGCACCTGCCGCCCCCATCCGCATCGGCCCGACCGCCCCTGGCCCGGAGACAGCCGACGAAGGACCCGCTGCGCTCACGCCCAGCGGCGGCCTGAAGCCTGAAGTCCGCCAGTTCCTGGAAGGCCTGTCGGCCGAGCGCAAGCTGCCGTTGGCGCCCATGGTCGCCGCCCTGGAAGGCGCGCGCTACAACGCCACCGTGGCCCGCCTGATCGCGCCGGCGCCGCCCGGAAAGAAGATCTGGCGCAGCTGGCTGACCTACCGCGCGCGCTTCGTCGAGCCCAAGCGCATTGGCTGGGGCGTGGAGTTCTACAACGAGAACCGCGACCTGCTGAACCAGGCCGCGCAGCGCTTCGGCGTGCCGGCCCCCATCATCGCCTCCATCATCGGCGTCGAAACGCTGTATGGACGCAATATGGGCAATTTCCGCGTACTGGACGCGCTGACCACGCTGGCCTTCGACTATCCCGACCCGGACAAACCCGAACGCGCCGCCATGTTCCGAGGCCAGCTCGGGGATTTCCTGACGCTGGTGATGCAGGGCAAGCTCGACCTGGAAACGCGCGGCTCCTACGCCGGCGCCATCGGCATGCCGCAGTTCATGCCGGGCAGCATCATGCGCTATGCCGTCGACGGCGACGACAGCGGCCATATCGACCTGACCAACAGCACCAAGGACGCCATCCTGTCGGTGGGCAGCTTCCTGGCCCAGCACGGCTGGCAGCGCGGCGTGCCCGTGTTCGCGCCGGTGACCCTGCCGGCGGACCCGTCCGCCCTGGTCGACGGCGGCCTGGTGCCCAAGCAAAGCTGGAACACGATCAGCGCCGCCGGCGGCCGCCTGCAGCCCGGCGCCTCCGCCGTTGGCTGGAGCGCCCATCCCCTGGGCATCGTCGATCTGGTCGAAGAAGCGCGCGGCACGGCCCAATACCGCGTCGGTACGCCCAACTTCTTCGCGCTGACGCACTACAACCGCAGCTACTTCTACGCCACCGCCGTGGCCGACCTGGCCGCCGAAATCGAAGCCCGCGTCGGCCGCTGAACGCGGCCGGCAAACCGCCTCAACCAGAAGAGCCTGCCCCAGTCGAAGGCTGTTTCAATCCAGGCCGCACGGAGCCGGCTTTGCCGGTCCGTCGCGGCGCCCCTTGAGGGGAGAAGCGCACAGCGCTTCAGGGGCGGGCCTCACTCTCCGGTCCGTAGCGGCGCCCCCTTGAGGGGGAAGCTCGCAGCGCTTCGGGGGTGAACTAATTGAACACACCCGTGGACAGGTAGCGGTCGCCCCGGTCGCAGACGATGAAGACGATGGTCGCATCGTTCACCCTTTCGGCCACGCGCAGCGCGGCGACCAGGGCGCCGGCCGAGGAGATCCCGGCGAAGATGCCTTCTTCCGCCGCCAGCCGGCGCGCCATCGTCTCGGCATCGGCCTGCACGATGGATTCGTAGGCGTCCACGCGGCTGCGGTCGAAGATCTTGGGCAGGTAGGCTTCGGGCCATTTGCGGATGCCGGGGATCTGCGAGCCTTCGGCCGGCTGCGCGCCCACCACCTGGATCGCGGCATTGCGCGACTTCAGATAGGTGGAAACCCCCATGATGGTGCCGGTGGTGCCCATCGCGCTGACGAAGTGCGTGACACGACCTTCGGTCTGGTTCCAGATTTCCGGGCCGGTGCTTTCGATGTGCGCGCGCGGATTGTCGGGATTGGCGAACTGGTCCAGCACCACGCCGCGGCCATCGGCCTGCATCTCGGTGGCCAGATCCCGGGCGTACTCCATGCCGCCCTTGTCGGCCGGCGTGAGGATCAGCTCGGCGCCATAAGCGGCCATGGCCGCGCGGCGCTCGACGGACAGGTTGTCGGGCATGATCAGGATCATGCGGTAGCCGCGCATGGCGGCGGCCATCGCCAGGGCGATGCCGGTATTGCCGCTGGTGGCCTCGATCAGGGTATCGCCGGGCTTGATGTCGCCGCGCGCCTCGGCATGGGCGATCATGGACAGCGCCGGCCGGTCCTTGACCGACCCGGCGGGGTTATTGCCCTCAAGCTTGGCCAGGATGACATTGCCGCGCGCCGCGCCCGCAGCTCCGGGAATACGCTGCAGACGCACGAGCGGCGTATTGCCGACGGTCTGCTCGATGGTGGGGTAGTTCGTAGTCATGGAAACGATCATAACCCCGGCGCGCGCGCGTCGGCCGCAAAAGCCGCGCCGGCGCCAGGGGCACGCCCGCCGCCCTTCACGCCCGGGAACGTGAAGGACGGCATGGCTTACTGCCTGGCCTTCGCGGCGGCCCCACCCTTGGCGGACTGGGCCGCGCCAGCCGGCGCGCCGCCCTTGCCCGCCGGCGTGGCGGCGCCTTGCGCGGCATTCTGCGCGGCGCCGTCGGCGCCGCCCACCGTCAGCCCGGCGGCCTGCAACGCCTTGGCCTTCTTCGGGCCGATGCCGCGCACGCGCTCGGCCAGATCGTCCAGCGATTCGAAGGCGCCGGCGCGTTCGCGCTCCTGCACGATGGTCCGCGCGGTGCTCGGGCCGATCCCGCTGACCGACTCCAGCTGCTGCACGGTGGCGCTGTTGACATCGACGGCCGAGGCGGCGGTCGCCGCCAGCGCCATGCTCGCGGCCGCCAGCAGACGCCAGATGGATCCTCCCATGACTCGGTTCAGCCCGCGGGGACGGCGCCATGGCGTGCGCCAAGGCCAACCCGGCAGGGACATTGCACCCGGGCGCGGCGCCTTGGCCAGTCGGGCATCAGGCGGATGCGGGGCGGCGTCGGCCTGATGCCCGGACGGCGAGCGCGGCGCCGGACGGCGGCCGGACGCCTGCCTCAGGATGGAGGAAATGGCGGCCAGCCGGGACGAGACGGCGGATAGAACAGCGTATGCACGCATGCGGATCTCCTGAAAGGAAGCGGACGCGACGGTTGTCGCGCCACCCGCAAATCATGGCGATCGCCGGCAGCTGGCGGCGCGGCGGTGAACGGAAACATCCACGTCGGCAAATACGCGTGCCGGGAATGCGACGGCTTCCCACGAAAAAAACCGCCGACATGACCAGGCATGGCGGCGGCTTGTTCCGGCCCGGCAAGGCCGGCATCCGGCAACGGCTTACTTGCGGGCGCGCCAGTAGCGCACGTACTCGGCCACGCCCGTCTGCACGTCGCGCATGGGCGCGGTGAAACCGGCGGCACGCAGGCGCGACACATCTGCCTGGGTATAGCTCTGGTAGCGTCCCTTGAGGTCGTCCGGGAACGGGATATAGCGGATCAGGTCCAGTTCCACCAGCTGCGCCAGCGACAGCTCGGCCTCGCCGCGCTCGGCGCGCAGCGTGTTGACCACCGCGGCGGCCACGTCGTTGAACGGCTGTGCGCGGCCCGTGCCGCAGTTGAAGATGCCCGACGTGCCCGGGTTGTCCAGGAAGTGCAGGTTCACGGCCACCACGTCCTCCACCGAAATGAAGTCGCGGCTCTGGCCGCCGTCCACATAGCCGTCCCAGCCCGCGAACAGCCGCACATGGCCATGTTCCAGGAACTGGTTCATGTTGTGGAAGGCGACCGAGGCCATGCGCCCCTTGTGCTGTTCATGCGGACCGTAGACATTGAAGTAGCGCAAGCCCACGACCTGGGACTTGAGCGTGTCCATGCGGGTGCGCAGCACCTGGTCGAACAGCAGCTTGGAATAGCCGTAGACGTTCAGCGGACCTTCGTTGGCGGGATCTTCGACATACACCGACGAACCGCCGTACACCGCCGCCGAGGACGCGTAGATGAACGGGATCGCGCGCGCCTGGCAGAACTCGAGCAGCTCCAGCGTGACGCGGTAGTTGTTGTCGAGCATGTAGCGACCGTTGCGCTCGGTGGTGTCCGAGCAGGCGCCCTGGTGCAGCACCGCGCGGACGTGCGACAGGCTGCCGTCCAGCACGCGGCGGCGGAAGTCGTCCTTGTCCATGTAGTCCGCGATCTTGCAGTCCACCAGGTTGACGAACTTGTCGCCTTCGGTCAGGTCATCGACCGCCAGGATATCGGTGATGCCGCGACGGTTCAGGCCGCGCACCAGGTTGCTGCCGATGAAGCCGGCGGCTCCGGTAACAATGATCATGTTGTTTCTCCTGCCAATTCAGCGGCCGTGACGACGGAGGTGCCGAGCTTGCCCACGGCGATGCCGCCAGCCTTGTTGGCCCAGGCCATGGCCTCGGCCCAGGGCAAGCCGACGGCGCGCGTGACGGCCAGCGTCGCCAGCACGGTGTCGCCCGCGCCGGATACGTCGAACACCTCATGCGCCTGGGCGTCGATATGGTCGCGGCCGGCGTCGGTGAACAAAGTCATGCCCTGCTCCGAACGGGTCACGAGCAAGGCTTCCAGGTCCAGCTCGGCGCGCAGTTGCTGCGCCCGGCCGGTCAGTTCGGATTCGGAACTCCAGCGGCCCACGGCCTGCTGCATTTCCGAGCGGTTCGGCGTCACCAGCGTGGCGCCGCGGTAACGCGAATAATCATCGCCCTTGGGGTCCACCAGCACGGGGATGCCCGCCGCGCGCGCCTGGGCCAGCAGCGGCTCGACACGCGTCAGCACGCCCTTGGCATAGTCGGAAAGCACCACCACGTCGTGGTTGGGCAGATGGCGGGCAAAAGCGGCATCGATGCTGTCAAGCGCGGCCGTTTCCGGATGCTGCTCGAAATCGACGCGGAGCAACTGCTGCTGGCGGCCGAGCACGCGCATCTTCAACGTGGTGTGCAGCGTGGGATCGACGATCAGTTCGCCTTCGATGCCGGCCTCTCGCGCCAGCTTGCGCACGCTGGCGCCGGCCTCGTCCTCGCCCAGCACGCCGATCAGGGTGACATGCCCGCCCAGGGCCGCGACGTTGCGGGCAACGTTGGCCGCGCCGCCGAGGCGGTCTTCACGGCGCGCCACGCGCACCACAGGCACCGGCGCCTCAGGCGAGATGCGTTCCACTTCGCCGAACCAGTAGCGGTCCAGCATCACATCGCCAACCACGAGCACACGGCTGCGCGCGATGGTTTCGGCGGGAAATGAGCTCATTCAAGTTCCTCGAGACGGCGCGGCGCGTAGGTTTCCCACGCGTTGCAGCCAGGACATTGCCAATAGAAACGACGCGCCTGGAAGCCGCAGCTGCGGCAGGCATAGCGGTCCAGCCGCTGGGTATGCTTGTGGATCAGGCTGCGCAACAGAGTCAGGTCCGCGCCCTGCACGGGGCCGTCTTCTGCCGCGCCATCGCTGTTGGCCAGCTCGGCCTCCAGCAGGCGGTCCAGGCCCAGCAGCGACGGATGATGGCGCAACGCGCCACGGGCGAACGCCCAGGCGGGCGAGGCGCCCTGCTGCACCCGCAATTCACGGAAGATCACATTGAACAGATCCAGCGAGGCGTGCCGCGCGTACTGGCGCTGCAGCAGGTCCAGCCCCGCCGCTTCCTGGCCGGCCGCGCGGTAGTTGGCCAGCACCTGCTCGGCCACCAGCCCGGCATACTCGGGCGCGTCGGTCATCACCGATTCGAGGTACAGACGCTCGCGCTTGGGATCCTGTTCCAGCAAGGCCACGCGCGCGTGCAGCATGGCCGTGCGCACCTTCGTGCCTTTGCTCGTGACGGCCGTGTCGCCGATCGTCAACGCATGGTCGGCGGCCTCGAGCGCGACATGGGCCGCGTCCAGGTCGGCCGGCTTGGCCTGCAGCGCGGTCTGCGCCTGTTCGCAGTAGTAATGGACGATCTGCGGCACGGGCTCGTCCACCAGCCCGTGCAGGGTCTTGACGGCCTCGATGGCGCGCGGCCAATCGTGCTCCGACTCGTAGATGCGGATCAGCGAGCGCAGCGCCGGCAAGGCGTAGCGGGTGTCCTTGAGCTGCTCGAAACCGCTCTCGGCGCGATCGAGCATGCCGGCCTTCAGGAAGTCCTGGGCCAGTTCGTGCTGCGCGTGCTCGCGCTCGGCGGACGGCAGATCGGATCGGTTCAGGAGGCTCTGGTGCACACGGATGGCGCGCTCCATCTCGCCGCGGCGCCGGAACAGGCTGCCCAGCGCGAAGTGCAATTCGGTCGTCTCGGGATCGAGCTTGGCGACCTCGACGAAGGCGTCGATGGCGCGGTCCGGCTGTTCATTGAGCAGGAAATTCAGCCCGCGAAAATAGGAATCCGGCAGGCTGCGGGTTTCACGCAGCATTTGCCGGATGTCGAAACGCGCGGCCAGCCAGCCGAGCGCGAACAGCACCGGCACGAAAATCAACCACCAAGGTTCAAAATCCACTATACGGGCTCTTGAAGAAATTCAGTTATCCGTGGACGCCATCCGTCCACCCATCACGTGCAACGCTTCGCGGGCGAGCCTGCTCCGCTACAGCGGCGACATGGGCGCCACGGCTTCCGGCGGCACGGACGGCGTTGTGCCGTTCACGGCGGCCTGCACGCGGTCGAGTTCGCGGCGCAGGCGCATGGCCTCGCGGCGGCGGCGCATGGCGGCCGGCACCGTCAGCAGCAGGCCGAACAGCGCGCCCAGCACGAACACCACCAGCATGACGACGATCAGCGGCACGTCCTGAACCACGTAATCGGCATAGAACCGGACTTCCACGGGATTGGTGTTCTTCAGCGCGAACATCAAAACCGCGACGAACACGAGCAATCGCAGGGCCCAGACAAGGTAGCGCATGGCGCATGCTCCAGAAAAATCGAGGCGTCAATTGTAAGCGACAAGCGCGCCTTGCCGCGGACTTGATGCGACGCCCAAAAAAACAAAGCCCCTTGATCGCTCAAGGGGCTTTGCTCGGGGTCAGATCCGCCACGAAGGCAGCCTGGTCCTGCCGGCCATCAGTGCATGGCGTGCAGACCCGCCAGAGACGGCATCGGTTCGCTCGATCCGGAAGATTGAGCGTCCTCTTCGTTGCCGCCGACCAGGTCCACCCGCTCGCGCAATTCCTTGCCCACCTTGAAATGCGGCACCTGCTTGCCAGGCACCAGCACCTGTTCGCCGGACTTCGGGTTGCGCCCGATGCGGGGAGACCGCTGGGACAACGAGAAGCTGCCAAAACCGCGGATCTCGATGCGCTGGCCCGAGGCCAGGGCCTGGGTCATCGCATCGAGCACGGTCTTGACCGCGTAGTCGGTGTCCCGGGCGGCCAGCTGAGGATAGCGGGCCGCCAGGGCGGCGATCAGCTCCGACTTGGTCACGTATTAACCGTCGTTGCGCTGTTGGTCCAGCTTGGCCTTGAGCAGCGCGCCGAGGTTGGTGGTGCCCGACGAGGCGCTGGCTTCCGACATGCGCTGGATCGTTTCGGCGGTCTCGGCGTTGTCACGGGCCTTGATCGACAGCTGGATCGAACGCGTCTTGCGGTCGATGTTGACGATCATGGCTTCGATGTTCTCGCCGGCCTTCAGGACGGTGGTGGCATCTTCGACGCGGCCCGAGGAGATCTCGGAAGCGCGCAGGTAGCCTTCGACGTCCACGGACAGCGTGATCACGGCGCCCTTGGCTTCGACCGACTTGATGGTGCCCGGAACCACGGCGCCCTTGTCGTAGGTGGCGACGAAGTTGTTGAAGGGGTCGCCTTCCAGCTGCTTGATGCCCAGCGAGATGCGTTCCTTGTCGGTATCGATGCCCAGAACCACGGCTTCGATCTCGTCGCCCTTCTTGAAGTTGCGCACGGCTTCTTCGCCGGTTTCCGTCCACGACAGGTCGGACAGGTGAACCAGACCGTCGATGCCGCCGGGCAGGCCGACGAACACGCCGAAGTCGGTGATCGACTTGATGGCGCCGCGGACCTTGTCACCACGCTTGAAGTTGGTGGCGAACTCTTCCCACGGGTTCTGGCGGCACTGCTTCATGCCCAGCGAGATGCGGCGACGGTCTTCGTCGATCTCCAGGACCATGACTTCGACTTCTTCGCCCAGGGTCACGACCTTGCGCGGATCGACGTTCTTGTTGGTCCAGTCCATTTCGGAGACGTGCACCAGGCCTTCGATGCCGGCTTCGACTTCAACGAACGCGCCGTAGTCGGTCAGGTTGGTGACCTTGCCGAACAGGCGGGTGCCTTGCGGGTAGCGGCGAGCCAGGCCCACCCACGGGTCTTCGCCCAGCTGCTTGACGCCCAGCGAGACGCGGCTCTTTTCCTGGTCGAACTTGAGGACCTTGGCTTCGACTTCCTGACCCACTTGCAGGACTTCGGACGGGTGACGGACACGGCGCCAGGCCATGTCGGTGATGTGCAGCAGGCCGTCGATGCCGCCCAGGTCCACGAACGCGCCGTAGTCGGTGATGTTCTTGACCACGCCCTTGACCACAGCACCTTCGTGCAGGGTTTCGAGCAGCTTCTGGCGCTCTTCGCCCATGCTGGCTTCCAGCACCTGGCGACGCGACAGCACGACGTTGTTGCGCTTGCGGTCGAGCTTGATGACCTTGAATTCGAGGGTCTTGCCTTCGTACGGGGTGGTGTCCTTGACGGGACGCAGATCCACCAGCGAACCCGGCAGGAACGCGCGGATGCCGTTGGTCATGACGGTCAGGCCGCCCTTCACCTTGCCGGTGATGGTGCCAGTGACCAGCTCGCCGTTTTCCAGCGCCTTTTCCAGTTGCAGCCAGGCCGACAGGCGCTTGGCGCGGTCACGCGACAGGATCGTGTCGCCGTAGCCGTTTTCCAGCGAATCGATCGCCACCGAGACGAAATCGCCGGGTTGCACTTCGAGCTCGCCCTGGTCGTTCAGGAACTCTTCCAGGGGGATCAGCGCTTCGGACTTCAGGCCGGCGTTGACGACGACGAAGTTGTGGTCGACGCGCACGACTTCGGCGCTGATGACCTCGCCGGACTTCATGTCCTGGCTCTTGAGGCTTTGTGCGAAAAGGTCGGCGAAGCTTTCGCCGCCGGTGGCGGTAGTGGAAACGGAAGACATGGGGTTGAAATCCATTAGGCCGAAATGGCCGTTAAGAACACACCACAGCGGATTGCCCGCCGCAGTGGAGTCAAAGTACCTGCTTGCCTGCCTGGTCTTCGGGTTCCCTGAGGGGATGTCCCGCGAAGAAGGCCGGCCCGTCAGCAGGGCCAAGAAAAACGGGCTCGAAAAGCCTGAATGAGCAAAAGCTCGCGTCAGGCGTTTCCGGATTCCCGCCAGAAATCCAGGATGGCTTGCACGGTTTCCGCGATCGTCAGATCCGACGAATCCAGCACCCGGGCATCCTTCGCGGGAGCGAGCGGCGCGGCCGCGCGCTGGGTATCGCGCGCATCCCGCTCGCGCATATCCCGCAAAAGGTCGTCAAGATTAGCAGAAATTCCCTTTTCGATCAACTGCTTACGCCGCCTCTCCGCCCGCGCGACCACGTCGGCCACCAGGAATACCTTGAGGGACGCATCGGGGAACACCACCGTGCCCATGTCGCGCCCGTCGGCCACCAGGCCCGGCGGCACACGGAAAGCCCGCTGGCGCTCCAGCAGCGCCTGGCGCACGCCGGGAAACGCCGCCACGCGGGAAGCGAAGTTGCCCACCTCTTCACGGCGTATCTCGTGGCCGACGTCGCCGCCTTCCAGGTAGACATGCGGCCCGTCGAAACGCACATCCAGCGTCTCGGCGACCCGGGCCACCGCCGGCTCGTCCTCGGCGGCCACGCCCTGGCGCATGGCGGCCAGGGCCGTCAGGCGGTAGAGCGCGCCGCTGTCCAGCACATCCCAGCCCAGCGCCTTGGCGACGCGGTGCGCCACGGTGCCCTTGCCGGAGGCGGTCGGCCCGTCGATGGTGATGACAGGCGCGGCAACAACAGGATTTGCGGAGGTAACGGTCATGAATCGCAGAATGAGGCTCAGGCCGAAACCAGGCCTGCGTATACGTCAAAGTAACCCGGGAACGTCTTGCTGACGCAGCCCGGATCGAGAATGCGCACGGCGGCCGGGCCGAACGCGGCCAGGGAGAAGCACATGGCCATGCGATGGTCGTCCCAGGTGCCGATGTGCGCATCGCGCCAGCCGCCCCGGACGGGCGGCGTCACGCGCAGCCAATCCGGCCCCGATTCCACGGTCGCGCCCAGCTTCTCCAGCTCGGTCTGCATGGCGTGGATACGGTCCGTTTCCTTCACGCGCCAGCTGCCGATGTTGCGCAGCCGGCACGGGCCGTCGGCATACAGGGCCAGCGCGGCCGCGGTCATGGCCGCGTCGGGGATCAGGTTGAAATCGGTATCGAAGGCCTTGAGTCGCTCACCGTCGGCGACGTTCACGCCACTGACCTCGATCCAGTCCGGACCGTAGCTGACCGAGGCGCCCATATCCGCCAGCGTCTGGGCAAAGCCCACGTCGCCCTGGATGCTGTCGGCGCCCACGCCGCTGACCCGCAGCGGACCGCCGCCGATCGCGCCCAGCGCCAGGAAATAGGACGCCGTGGACGCGTCACCCTCGACCGCGATGCGGCCCGGGCTGCGGTAGGCGGCGCCGCCTTCGATCACGAAACGGCTCCAGCCGTCGCGGCGCACGGTGACGCCGAAGCGCGCCATCAGGTTCAGCGTGATCTCGATATAGGGCTTGGAAATCAGCTCGCCGACGACTTCGATCGTCATCGGCTTGCCGCTACGGCCGGCTTCGATCGGGGCGGCCAGCAGCAAGGCGGTCAGGAACTGGCTCGACACCGAACCCTGCACGCGCGTGACGGCGCCGGCGATGATCTCGCCACGACCGATATGCAGCGGCGGATAGCCCGGCTGTCCCAGGTAGCCGATGCGGGCGCCCAGGGCATTGAGCGCATCGCCCAGATCGCCAATGGGCCGCTCGTGCATGCGCGGCACGCCGGACAGCTTGTAGTCGCCGCCCATCAGGGCCAGCGCGGCGGTGAGCGGACGAATGGCGGTGCCGGCGTTGCCCATGAACAGCTCTGCGCTTTCGACCGGAAAGCGCCGCACGCCCTCGACGGTGACCCGGCCCGCATCCAGCTCGGACACGTTCACGCCCAACTGCCGCAAGGCGGTCAGCATGACGCGGGTGTCGTCCGAGTCCAGCAGGCCGGTGATCTCGGTGCGGCCCTCGGCCAGCGCCGCCAGCAGCAGCACGCGGTTGGAAATGCTCTTCGAACCCGGCAGGGACATCTCGCCCCGGGCGCGCCGCACGCGCGGCAGATCAAGATAAGGCAAAGCGCCCATTCAGCTACTCCTTGCGCCAGTCGCGGCGCGCCTGCGCCGCCGTTTCCAGCAATGCCTGCAGGCCGGCGCCATCGCCGTCCGCGATCGCGCGCTCGGCGCGGTCCAGCACGGCGCGTACCTCGGCCAGTTCCGTCAGCATGGCATCGCGGTTGGACAGGAAGATGTCCCGCCACATTTCCGGCGAACCGGCCGCGATGCGCGTGAAATCCCGAAAACCGCTGCCCGCCAGGTCCAGCCGGCGACGGGCGTCGGCGGCCGTGGCCACCTGCTCCATGTAGACGGCGGACAGCAGGTGCGGCAGATGGCTGACCGAGGCGAACACGCGGTCATGCGCCTGCGCTTCCATGTCGACCACCGTCGCGCCGCAGGCCTGCCAGGCCGCGCGCACGCGCGCCACGTCCGCCGCCGCGTTCTCGGGCAGCGGCGTGAGCACCACGTTGCGCCCGCGATACAGGCCGGCGTCGGCCGCCTCGGGCCCGGTGCGTTCCGCGCCGGCGATGGGATGGCCGGGCACGAACTGCGCACAACGCCCGCCCAGGGCGGCGCGCGCCACATCGACCACTTCGGCCTTGGTGCTGCCGGCGTCCGTCAGGATCGCGCGCGGCGCGAGCGTGGGCAGCATCCGGACCAGCAGGTCGCGCAGGCCGCCCACGGGCGTGGCCAGCAGGATCATGTCGGCCCGGGCCGCCGCGACCTCGGCGCTGACGGCCTCATCGATCAAGCCCAGTTCCAGCGCGCGCGCCAGCGATTGCGCGTTGCGCCCTACCCCCAGCACCTTGCCGACCTTGCCGGCGCGGCGCAGCGCGGCGGCGAACGAACCGCCGATCAACCCCACGCCCGCCACGGCCAGGACAGGAATCAGGGGGCCAGCGGCCCCCTGATCGGCGGAAGCGGAAACACCGTTCATGCGGCCAGGATCGCGCTCAGCGCCTCGATGAAGCGGGCGTTTTCCTGCGGCAGTCCGATGGACACGCGCAGCCATTCCGGCAGGCCGTCGCCGGCCACCGGACGCACGATCACGCCACGCTTGAGCAATTCCAGATTGATGCGGGGCGCGTCGCCCACATGCACCAGCACGAAGTTGCCGTAGCTGGGCACGTAGCGCAGCTTGAGCGCGTCGAAGGCCTGGCACAGCTGGGCCTTGCCCGCCTTGTTGGTGGCGTAGGCCTCTTCCAGGTAGGCGCTGTCGGCCAGCGCGGCGATGGCGGCGGCCTGGGCCAGCGTGTTGACATTGAACGGCTGGCGCACGCGGTTGAGCAGATCGGTCAGCGCCGGCTGCGACACGGCGAAGCCCACGCGCAGGCCGGCCAGGCCGTAGGCCTTGGAGAAAGTGCGCGAGACGATCAGGTTCGGATAGCGGCGCGCCAGCGCGGTGCTGTCGAAGCGGAATTCCGGATCCAGGTATTCGTTGTAGGCCTCGTCCAGCACCACGGTCACGCGGTCGCCATGGGCGGCCTGCACGCGCTCCAGGAAAGCAGCGACCTGCTCGCCCGGCACGAAGGTGCCGGTGGGATTGTTCGGGTTGGCGATGAAGACCACGCGGGTGTCGTCGGCAATGGCGTCGAACATCGCGTCCAGGTCATGGCCGTAGTCCTTGGCCGGCACCACGATGTGGCGCGCGCCGCGCGCCTGCGTGGCCAGCCGGTAGACGGCGAAGGAATGCTGCGCGTACACGGCCGAAGTGCCCGGCTCCAGCAGCGCCAGCGCCACGATTTCCAGGATGTCGTTGGAACCGTTGCCCAGCGTGATCCAGTTCATCGGCACGCCGTAGCGCGTGGCCAGCGCCGACTTCAGGTCAAAGCCGTTGGGGTCCGGATAGCGCGCCAGCGACTCGGCCGCCGCCAGCATGGCCGCGCGCGCCGACTTGGGCATGCCCAGCGGGTTTTCATTCGACGCCAGCTTGACGATGCCGGCCGGATCCAGCCCGAACTCGCGGGCCAGTTCCTCTATGGGCTTGCCCGCCTGGTAGGGCGCGATGGCGCTGACGTGGGCGGGGGCTACGAGAGGCTTGGATGCGTTGGTCATGGTGAAGGCTCACGGCGCCGGGTAGGAACCCAGCACCTTCAGATAGGCGACCTGCGCCTGCAGGGTGGCGAGGGCACTGGCGACGTTTTCGTCGTTGCGGTGCCCCAGGACATCGACGTAGAAATAGTATTCCCACTGGCCGGTGCGGGCCGGGCGCGACTCGAAGCGCGTCATGGACACGCCATTGGCCGCCAGCGGCGCCAGCATTTCATAGACGGCGCCGGCGCGGTTCGGCACGGCCAGGATCAGGCTGGTCTTGTCCTGACCGCTGACCAGCGGCTCGATATAGCCGATGGCCAGGAAGCGCGTGCGGTTGTGCGGATCGTCCTGGATGCCGGAGGCCACCACCTGCAATTCCCAGGCCGGCGCGGCCACTTCGCCGGCGATCGCCGCGACGGACGGATCGGCGGCGGCCATGCGCGCCGCTTCCGAATTGCTGGAAGCGGCCACGCGCTCGACGTCGGGATAGTTGCGGGTCAGCCAGCCCTGGCACTGGGCCAGCGCCTGCGGGTGGGCGGCGATGGCCTTGATGCCGTCCATGCCGCCGGATTTCGACATCAGGCAATGACGGATCACCAGCGAACGCTCGCCCAGGATCTTGAGCGGCGTGTTCAGCAACAGGTCCAGGCTGCGGTTGACGGCGCCTTCGGTGGAATTTTCCACCGGCACCATGCCCACGTCGGCCTGGCCGGCCTCGACGGCGCGGAACACTTCATCGAAGGACGGGCACGGCAGCTTCTGCACCGCGTGTCCGAAATGCTCCAGCGCCGCCTGCTCGGAGAACGAGCCTTGCGGGCCCAGGTAGGCAACCGTCATGCCGCGCTCCAGGCCGCGACAGGCCGAGATGATTTCCGTCCAGACCGAAGCCACGGCGGCGTTCGGAAAGGGGCCGGGATTGAGCTGCTGCAGGCGGCGGATGACTTCGGCCTCACGCTCGGGCCGCAGCACCGGGCCGTCGGCCTGGGCGGCGTGCTTGGCCTCGCCCACTTCCTGCGCGGCGCGAGCGCGCTGCGACAGCAGGTCGAGGATCTGCGCGTCGAGCGCATCGATGCGGTCGCGCAACGGGCGCAGCGCGCGCTGCAGGTCTTCATCCATGGCGGCGCTCGAATTCTTTCAGGTAGGCGACCAGGTCCTGCACCGCGGCCAGCGGCACGGCGTTGTAGATGGAGGCGCGCATGCCACCCACGCTCTTGTGCCCCTTCAGCTGCGTCAGGCCGGCGGCCTCGGCGCCCTGCAGGAAGGCATCGTTGAGCGAGTCGTCGCGCAGCACGAACGGCACGTTCATGCGCGAGCGCACGGGCGCGTGGATCGGATTGCGGTAGAAGCTGGTGCTGTCCAGGTAGCCGTACAGCAGGTCGGCCTTGGCCTTGTTGGCGGCTTCCATGCCGGCCACGCCGCCGTTGGCCTTGACCCACTTGAACACCAGCCCGGCGATGTAGATCGCGAAGGTGGGCGGCGTGTTGTAGCGCGAGTGCTCTGCGGCGACATTGGCATAGTCGAAGGCCGACGGGCAGATCGGCAAGGCGTGGCCGATCAGGTCGCGGCGGGCGATGACCATGGTCACGCCGGCCGGGCCGGCGTTCTTCTGCGCGCCGGCGTACACCATGCCGCAGCGCGCGACGTCCAGCGGACGCGACAGGAAATGCGAGGACGCGTCCACAACCAGCGGCACATCAGGCGCGCCCAGCGCGGCCGTGTCGGGCCAGTCGAGGAATTCCACGCCGCCGATGGTCTCGTTGCTGCACAGGTGCAGATAGGCGGATTCCTTGCGCACCTGCCAGGTATCGGTGGCGGGCACCCAGGTGAACGGGGCCTGCTCGCGGCCGTCCAGCTGCGTCGCCTGGGCGCTGCTGGCGGCGATGTGGGCGCTGCCGTAGCGCCCGGCTTCGGCGTGCGAACGCTTGGACCAATGGCCCGTGACGACGAAGTCCGCGGCCGGCGTGCCGCGGCGTCCCATGAGATTCATGGGAACAATGGCGTTTTCCCCGGAACCGCCGCCCTGCATGAACATGACGGCGTAGTCGGCCGGCAGGCTCAGCAGCTCGCGCAGATCGCTTTCGGCTTCGTCGCAGATCTGCACGAAATGCTTGCCGCGATGGCTCATTTCCATCACCGACATGCCGCTGCCGTTCCAGTCCAGCATTTCCGCGGCGGCTTGCCGCAATACCACCTCGGGCAGGGCCGAGGGGCCAGCCGAGAAGTTCCAGGGGCGGGCCATCATTGCTCCGTAGGTTCCGTCGAATCCGTTGCGTCGCCGCCTTCGTCGCCGGCGTCCTGGCCATTCTCATCCAGGTCGCTGTCGTCGTCGGCATCGCTTTCCACCACGCGCCGCACGCCGGACAGCGAGCTGCCGTCATCGACGTTGATCAGCGTCACGCCTTGCGTGGCGCGGCCCATTTCGCGGATTTCCGCGACGCGGGTGCGCACCAGCACGCCGCCGGTGGTGATCAGCATGATTTCATCCGACGGCATGACCAGCACGGCGCCGACCACCTTGCCGTTGCGCGAGCTGGTCTGGATGGCGATCATGCCCTTGGTGCCGCGGCCGTGGCGCGTGTACTCGGTGATCGGCGTGCGCTTGCCGTAGCCGTTCTCGGTGGCGGTCAGCACGCTTTGCGTCTCGTCGCCGGCAACCAGCAGCGCGATCACCGTCTGGGTGTCCTCGAGCTGCATGCCGCGCACGCCGCGCGCGTTGCGGCCCATCGGACGCACGTCGTTCTCGTCGAAGCGCACGGCCTTGCCGGCGTCGGAGAACAGCATGACGTCATGCTTGCCGTCGGTCAGGTCGGCGCCGATCAGGTAGTCGCCATCGTCCAGATCCACGGCGATGATGCCGGCCTTGCGCGGGTTGGAGAAGTCGGACAGCGGGGTCTTCTTGACCGTGCCGCGCGTGGTCGCCATGAACACGTAGTGGTCGTCGCTGAATTCCTTGACCGGCAGCACCACGGTGATCTTCTCGCCGTCAGCCAGCGGGAACATGTTCACGATGGGCTTGCCGCGCGAGTTGCGCGTGCCTTGCGGCACTTCCCAGACCTTCAGCCAGTACACGCGGCCGCGGTTCGAGAAGCACAGCAGGAAGTCGTGCGTGTTGGCGATGAACAGCTGGTCGATCCAGTCGTTTTCCTTCATCGCCGTGGCCTGCTTGCCGCGGCCGCCGCGCTTCTGCGAACGGTACTCGGACAGCGGCTGGCTCTTGATGTAGCCGCCGTGCGACAGCGTCACGACCATGTCGGTGGGCGTGATCAGGTCTTCGGTGTCGAGTTCGGTCGCGTTGAGCTCGATGTCGGAACGACGCGTGTCCTTGGCGCCGGTCGAGAACTCGGCCTTGATGGCCTGCAGTTCCTCGCCAATGATGGTGGTGATGCGCTCCGGACGGGCCAGGATGTCGAGCAGGTCGGCGATGGTGGACATGATGTCCTTGTATTCGCCAACGATCTTGTCCTGCTCCAGGCCGGTCAGGCGCTGCAGGCGCATGTTCAGGATTTCCTGCGCCTGCGTATCGCTCAGGCGATACATTCCATCGCCCTGCAGGCCAAACTCCGCGCCCAGGTCGTCGGGACGGAAAGCCTCGCGGCCGCCCGGCGTGTCGCCGTCGGCGCGCGACAGCATCTCACGCACCAGCGACGAATCCCACGAACGCGCCATCAGTTCCTGGCGCGCGACGGGAGGCGTCGGCGCCGCCTTGATGATGGCGATGAAGTCGTCGATGTTGGCCAGCGCCACGGCCAGGCCTTCCAGCACGTGACCGCGCTCGCGCGCCTTGCGCAGCTGGAACACGGTGCGGCGCGTGACCACTTCCCGGCGATGCTGCAGGAAGTAGTCCAGCATCTGCTTCAGGTTGAGCAGGCGCGGCTGGCCGTCGACCAGCGCCACCAGGTTCATCCCGAAGGTGTCCTGCAGCTGCGTGTTCTTGTAGAGGTTGTTCAGCACCACCTCGGGCACTTCGCCGCGCTTGAGCTCGATGACCAGGCGCATGCCGTCCTTGTCCGACTCGTCACGGATGTCGGAGATGCCCTCGATCTTCTTGTCGTTGACCAGCTCGGCGATGCGTTCCTGCAGCGTCTTCTTGTTGACCTGGTAGGGGATCGCGTCGACCACGATGGCCTGGCGGTTGCCCTTTTCAAGGTCTTCGAAGTGCGTCTTGGCACGCATGATCACGCGGCCGCGGCCGGTGCGGTAGCCTTCGCGCACGCCCGACATGCCGTAGATGATGCCGCCCGTGGGGAAGTCCGGCGCCGGGATGAGCTCGATCAGCTCGTCGACCGTGCAATTCGGATTGCGCAGGCAGTACAGGCAGCCGTCGACGACTTCCTGCAGGTTGTGGGGCGGAATATTGGTGGCCATGCCCACCGCGATGCCCGAGCTGCCGTTGACCAGCAGGTTGGGCAGCCGCGACGGCAACAGCAGCGGCTCTTGCTCGCTGCCGTCGTAGTTGGGGCCGAAGTCCACGGTTTCCTGGTCGATGTCGGCCAGCAGTTCGTGGGCGATCTTGGCCAGGCGGATTTCGGTGTAACGCATCGCCGCCGCGTTGTCGCCGTCGATCGAGCCGAAGTTGCCCTGGCCGTCGACCAGCATGTAACGCATGGAGAAATCCTGCGCCATGCGGACGATGGTGTCATAGACGGACTGGTCGCCGTGGGGGTGGTATTTACCGATGACGTCCCCGACGATACGCGCCGACTTCTTGTAGGCGCGGTTCCAGTCGTTGTTCAGTTCGTGCATCGCGTAGAGCACGCGCCGGTGGACGGGCTTGAGGCCGTCCCGCACATCCGGAAGCGCCCGGCCTACGATCACGCTCATCGCGTAATCAAGGTAACTGCGGCGCATCTCTTCTTCCAGCGATACCGGAAGCGTCTCCTTGGCAAAGGAATCCATATATATAACGACAGAATCGTGTAAGGAGGAACCCGGGCCGGGTAAACGGGAAATTCTATCATTCGATTCAGGTAGCGGTTCCCCGGCAGCCTGGACACCATCCAGCCCGGCCCGCATCCGGCAAGGCTCGCGGCATGTCGGGAAGACCGCCGCCGGGCCTGTTGCCAAAAACCAACATGGAAAACGGGTGGAGCGCCGAAATCGCCATATCCAGCGCCAATGCGCCTCTCCAGGGAAGCCAAAGCCCCCCAAATGCCTTAAGATTGTTTCCAGCACGCAGGAAACCCAGTAGCTATTCCTTTGAACCAGCTCTTGGCGTTGCTATACTGGCCCCGTTTTCCTGATATGCGGCGGGGGTTCGCTGCGAGTCACTTATCCAGCTTCAAGCTCAACGAGGAGAAACATGAACAAACCCTCCAAATTCGCTCTGGCGCTCGCCTTCGCCGCCGTCACGGCCTCGGGTGTAGCCTCGGCCCAGTCCTACCCCAACACGGTGGACAACTGGCGCAACCCGTTCGGTAACGTTTGGAAGAACGGTACGAACGAACTGTGCTGGCGCGACGCCTTCTGGACCCCGGCCACCGGCATCCCCGGCTGCGACGGCGTTCCGGTTGCGCAACAAAAGGCCAAGCCGACCCCGCAAGCCGCCAAGGTCGTCTTCAACGCTGACACGTTCTTCGACTTCGACAAGTCGACGCTGAAGCCGGAAGGCCGCCAGCTGCTGGATCAAGTTGCCCAGCAAGCCCAGGGCATCGATCTGGAAACGATCATCGCCGTCGGCCACACCGACTCGATCGGCTCTGACGCCTACAACCAGAAGCTGTCCGAGCGCCGTGCCGCTTCGGTCAAGGCCTACCTGGTCAGCAAGGGCATTGATCCGAACCGTATCTACACCGAAGGCAAGGGCAAGAAGGCCCCGATCGCTTCGAACAAGACCGCTCAGGGCCGCGCCCAGAACCGTCGCGTTGAGATCGAAATCGTGGGTAGCCGCAAGTAATTGCCGGACTAGCTACAATAAGGGGCCTCGCATAGCGAGGCCCTTTTTTTCGTCCGGACTCAGCCAGCAACGCACCAACCCGGTGCATTCCGGACGCGCCTCGCCCCTGGCGATGGAATTCGCGCTGGCCCTCTATATATAGCGCCGCCTCTACGCCGGACCGCCCATGACCACGCATATCGAAGATTCCGCTCCCGCCACCGTCAACGCCGACCAGGCCGAACTGGACAAGTTCAGCGCGCTGGCCAGCCGCTGGTGGGACCCCGAAAGCGAGTTCAAGCCCCTGCACGCCATCAATCCGCTGCGCCTGGAATGGATCCAGGAATGCGCCGGCAGCCTGGCCGGCAAGACGGTGCTGGACGTGGGTTGCGGCGGCGGCATCCTGTCCGAGTCCATGGCCCGCGCCGGCGCGACGGTCACCGGCATCGACCTGGCCGAAAAATCGCTGAAGATCGCCAAGCTGCACGGCCTGGAATCCGGCGTGAAGGTCGAATACCGCAAGGTGCCCGTAGAGGAACTGGCGGCCGAGCAGCCCGCGCGCTACGACGTGGTCACCTGCATGGAAATGCTGGAGCACGTGCCCGATCCGGCCTCGGTGGTGCGGGCCTGCTCCACCCTGGTCAAGCCTGGCGGCTGGGTCTTCTTCTCGACCCTGAACCGCAACCCCAAGTCCTTCCTGTTCGCCATCGTCGGCGCTGAATACGTGCTGCGCCTGCTGCCGCGCGGCACCCATAGCTACGAGCAGTTCATCAAGCCCAGCGAACTGTCGGCCGCCGCGCGCGGCGCGAACCTGGAGCCCGTGTCGATGCGCGGCATGGAATACAACCCGATCACGCAGATCTATTCCTTGTCGGCCGACACCTCGGTCAACTACCTGATGGCAACCCGCAAATGAGCGCACTGATCCTGTTCGACTTCGACGGCACGCTGGCCGATACCGCCCCCGACCTGGCCGCGGCGGCCAACCGGCAGCGCACCCGCAAGGGCCTGGAACCCATGCCCTACGAAGCCCTGCGTCCGGTCGCCTCGCAAGGCGCGCGTGGCCTGCTGCGCGTGGCGCTGGGCCTGAAACCGGGCGACGCCGACTATGAGCCGACGCGCCTGCAGTTCCTGGAAGACTACGCCGCCGAATCCACCGTGCACAGCAAGCTGTTCCCCGGCATCGTCGAACTGCTGGCCGGCATCCGCGAGCGCGGCCTGTCGTGGGGCATCGTGACCAACAAGGTCACCTACCTGACCCTGCCCATCGTCGAATTCCTGGACCTGACCCGCGAGAGCGCCGTGCTGGTCTGCGGCGACACCACCGCCCACGCCAAGCCGCACCCCCTGCCCCTGCAACATGCCGCGCGCGAGGCCGGTTTCGCCGTCGAACGCTGCGTCTATGTCGGCGACGACCTGCGCGACATCCAGGCCGCCCATGCCGCCGGCATGCCGGCCGTGGCCGCGGCCTATGGCTATGTGGGCGAAGAAGACAACGTAGGCAGCTGGGAAGCCGAGCGCTGCGCGCACTCCCCCGCCGAACTCTGGGCCGCCATCGAGCCCCTGCTGCCCGCCGATCTGCGCTGAATCCGCGCCAGGTCGTGCCGCGGACGTCGTGCCGTCCGCGGCCATTCACAGCCTGCGCCACCACGCGGGAGCGCTGACGAAAGCTCTGCCCCTCCGCCGGATTAGCTCGTTCTGTCGAACAATTTGTACGACGCCACGCGCTTTATCCTGCAATGCAAGTGGTTTAAAGTATCGACATGGAAAACATCCGGACTGATCCGGATTGTTTTTTTCGGCGACTGCCGGCGTCGGCACCACTTTTCATCTTCCCGACGCCCCGTCCGCCCGCCGACAGCCTTTCGGCTCTCGCGCGCGATGCGCCCGGCTTGCGCCCCGGCCGCTCACCCAGACCTGTATTCAACCCTTCAACAACGCCCGTCCACCCGCGCGCGGCTTCACGCGCGCGCCTGAGGAATGCCTATGCTATTGCCCATCCTGCTGCTTTCGGCCGCCGGTTTCACCATCCTGACGACCGAGTTCCTGATCGTCGGCCTGCTTCCCGGCCTGGCTCGCGATCTGGACGTCACCGTGTCCCAGGCCGGCCTGCTGGTCACGCTGTTCGCCTTCACGGTCGCCGCCACCGGACCGCTGCTGACGGCGCTGATGGCCAACATCGAGCGCAAGCGCCTGTTCATCGGCGTGCTGATCCTGTTCGGCCTGTCCAATGCGCTGGCCATGGCCGCGCCCAACATCTGGGTCATGGCCGTGGCGCGCTTCGTGCCCGCGCTGGCGCTGCCCGTGTTCTGGTCGCTGGCCAGCGCCACCGCTGTCGAGCTGGTCGGCCCGGCGCGCGCCGGCCGCGCCATCTCGCTGGTGGCCTTCGGCATCGTGGCGGCGACGGTGTTCGGCATTCCCATCGGCGTGCTGATCTCGGATGCATTCGGCTGGCGCGCCGCCTTCGGCGTGCTGTCGGCCGTCGCCTTCGCCAAGGCCCTGCTGCTGTGGATCGCATTCCCCAGCACCCGCATCCAGAGCGAGGATGTCAAGCTCGTCACGCAGCTGCGCATCCTGCGCAAGCCCATCGTGGTCGGCCATGTGCTGCTGTCGCTGCTGGTCTTCACCGGCATGTTCACCGCCTACACCTACCTGGCGGACATGCTGGAACGGCTGGCCGGCTTCAACGGCCAGATCGTGGGCTGGACCATGATGGCGTTCGGCGCGGTCGGCCTGATCGGCAATACCGTGGGCGGCCGCCTGGTGGACCGCAGCCCGCTCGGCGCCACCGCGCTGTTCTCGGCGCTGATGGCCGCCGGCCTGGCCACGCTGGTGCCAGTCATCCACTCGCATGGCCTGCTGGCCGCCGCGCTGGCGGTCTGGGGCATCGCCCAGGCCGCGCTGTTCATCGTCTGCCACGTGCGCCTGATGAAGTCCGCGCCCGAGGCGCCGGCCTTCGCGGCATCGCTCAACATCTCCGGCGCCAATATCGGCATCGGGTTGGGCGCGGTGGTCGGCGGACGCGTGATCGACACCTACGGTCTGGCTGCGCTGGGCGGGGCCGCGGCGATCATCGTCGCGGTCTCGGTCGGGCTGGCCATCGCGCTGATGGCAGCCTCGCGCGGCGGCCGGCGCGACCATGCCGCCGAGGATGTCATGGTGACCACGGCCAAGCCCGCCTGCCCGAACGCGGCCAGCTGAGCCGCAGCCGTCTCCCGCGCGCCACGCCCCCGCGGCGCGACGCGCGGGAATGCAGCGGGCTATCGCGTTTACCGCTACAATGGAGTTCTTGGGGCCGATCCGGATTCGACGTGGGTCGCGAAACAACTCAGGGCATGCCGAGCACCAGTAAGCTCGTTAAACCACTGGAACACTACAAACGCCAACGACGAGCGTTTCGCTCTCGCCGCTTAAGCGGTGAGCCGCTGCACTGATCTGTCCTTGGGTCAGGCGGAGGAAGGCAACTTCCTAGGGGGGCAACCCTCGAACCGCAGCAGCGACATTCACAAGGAATCGGTCTGCACTGGGGTCACACGGTTCAGGCTTAAATTACGTGAATCGCTCTGGTCCGGCCTGTCGGTTGGCTAAGTCCAGGGTTAAAACCAAATAAATCGACTACGCATGTAGAACTGGTTGCGGAGGGCTTGCGGACGGGGGTTCAATTCCCCCCGGCTCCACCAAATTAGCAAGCATTAGACAGTGACAGACAGGGGCGGACGGGGAGACCTTTCCGCCCTTTTCTGTCTCCAACTGTCCACCGTTTCACACGGGAATCACACAAAAATCACACCGGCATATACTGGACGCCCATCAGCGAATTGATGCCATGGACGACAACGGAATCCTGGAGCAGGTCCCCGGCCAGTACGTGGCCCAGGCCGCCCTCACCCTGCCGCCGGCCGTGACCGCCGAGGACCGCGACTACCTGGTCGAGATCGACGCCGGCCATGCCGGTCTGGTGCGGCTAACCTTCCGGCGCCAGAAGGCCAAGCGCGCCAAGCACACCCACTGGTTCTGGTCGGCCAAGCGGGCGGACGCGGTCTAGAGCTTCGGCCACGCCTCGACCATGGCCCGGTGGCGCGCCGCACATACCCCGTAGGCCACCAGCACCTGGTCCTGCACCCAGACCTGCCAGTCGTCGTAGCTGGCCGGCGCCTGGGGCGGATCTGGGATTTCAGGGCACGGCGCCGCCAGGCCGCTGTCCAGCGGCGGCACCACGCGCGGCACGTACAGAGTCCGTGAGGTTCCGCACCCGGTCAGCATCAGGGCGGCAACCAGCAGGCAGAGGATTCGCATTTCTCACAGCCTTGGAAAATGCGTCGATTGACGCGGTAAGTGCGGGGCCGGCAGCCGCCGCGGCGCGAGCGCTGGCCGCCATGCTCTGTAGGTCGTCCGTGGTCTGCTGGATCGCGCGGCGCGCCACGACCAGGTCATCCTGGGCCTGGTCTCGCTCCAGAGCGGCGATTTCCTGGCCGTGCAGCGCGTTGAGAACGACGGCAACGCCGTAGCCAGCTGCGATGCCAGCCACAACCGCAGCGGCCGCATACCCGCGCCAGCCCGCCAACAGCCCGGCGGCGCGCGCCAGAGCGCTCACGATTGCACCTCGGCAACGGCCTGGCCGTACAGCACATCCCAGGTCTGCCGGTGCGGCTTGCCCGGCCGCCAAGTACGCAAATACAGCGCCCAGGCCGCATCGGCGTCACCGATGCGCGGCAGCTTGCCGGGGTCGGTCCAAAGCAGCAGGCGCGCCAGGCCCGCGGCCAGCACGTCATCACGCTCAAGCGCGTTCCAGATGGCGGCATCGTCCGCCGCTACGCCGCGAGCGCGATAGAGCTGCGCCGCCAGGTCGCGCGTTGCACGATGGATTCGGACGCCGCGGACCATGCCGCCGCCCACCTCCGCCTGCCAGAAGCTCATCGCGGGACCGATAGGCCGCGGTGGGTTGCCGACCAGTTGCCGCCGGTGCTCAAAGCGTGATTCCTGCAGGCCGATGGCCAGCAGCATCACACGCGCCTCGGGCGTATCCATGCCCGGTGGCAGCAGCGCCAGCGCCGGGTTGACGGCGGTCTCGATGATTTGCGACAAGGTCATTGCTTAGGCTCCCTGATGTGTTTGATAGTCACGGCCGCGACATAGACGGCCGCTGAGACTGCGAGCGCAGCATCGCCGGCGCTGGCCCAACCTGCGGCCACGATGCGGCACGCCGCGCCCGTGGTCGTGAGGCAGACGGCTGACAGACCGATGCGCTCTAGCGCACTGTCCTCGATCGATTTCGAGAAGACGGCCAGCGCCGCGCCGCCGGCGACGATGAGCCAGCTGACGAACGCAAGCACGGCCCACAACGTGATGTAGATGGTGCTTTCCATGTCACACCCCTTTGCTGCCTCGAACTCGCTCGAGCAGCGCCTGCCATAGCGCCCCGATGGGCGCCTCCTGCACGGCCTGCCACAGCCGCGACATGACAGCCATGCCGAGGAAGCCGCACAGAAAGCCCGATAGCCCCTCGGGAATCCCGAGGAATTCCGCGAGCCACGGCGATCCGTAGTACGCCAGCACGGCACCGGTCGCCGCCATGCTGACCTTGGCCGTCGGCGACCCCTGCAGAAACCGCATGGAGACCATGGCCCCGACCACGCCAGCCAGCTTTGCAGCCAGGGCGTCGAATTCTTGAATGTTCAATCGTTTCCCCTATGGGCGTAAAAAAACCCGCCGGAGCGGGTTATTCAGGTTGTGTCGGCCAGTCGACTTTCTTCGGGAAACCCTTCTGCTCATCAACGCGCAACAGCAGCACCCGATAGCGCTTCCACTCGACAAGCTCTGCACTTTCCGCTTCCGTGGCTATCCCCAAGTCCACCGCGTCTTGCAAC
>NZ_JBICCO010000052.1:0-46510 GCF_043119405.1 Achromobacter sp. 413638 | reverse complement strand
TTTCATCATCGGGCCCCCAGGAGGAAACGCGCGCTTCCTCGGCGCGAACCTCCTGGCAGAGGTTCTTACGCCTGGCGCACGCATGGATAAAACTGTCCCAGTTCGCACACGAGCTGTCGTTCGCTCACTATGCGACCCTTTCATCCGCCTGCTTTACTCGAAACCGACCGTCGATGACGTGCTCATCGTGTCCTTAAAGGAGCGGTGATATTGAACGAAGTCCGCGCGACTTAGGCGCCGCGGCCAACACAGGCGTCGCCCTCGCGAGTATCTGGCAGGCGAATGCCGGCTGATGTCCATCGTGGTGTCAAACGCGATGCCCATGGCGGACAGCGCGGCGCCGGCGACGGACCGCATGCGATGCCTGTGAGTCTCAAAAATCCTGGAATAGATCGAGCATTTTTCTCAAAACTTATCGTTTTACAGAAAATATTTAATGCATAACAATACTTTTACCCACTTGGAGGTAAGTATGTCGACGATCCACTCCCCCTCATCCCCGCCTGATCACAAGCCGGAACTCGCACGCATCAGGAAACTCAGCCTCATCCTGGGCTATGCCTGCCTGGCAATTGCCTGCGCGATACCGCTCATGCCCTTGCTCGCCATCGGGCTCGCGGCCCTGACCGGCGCCCCGGTCCCGTCGCGCCTGCCCCTGCCAAGCCAGGAACCACTCTCCGCCTGGATGCTGGCGACCCTCGGCATCTTGAACGTCCTGCCCATGATCTTTCTTGTTATCGGCTTGTGGACAGCCCGCGCGTGCTTCAAGCGGTTCGCCAGGGGGGAGTTCTTCGCCGCCTCCGCCATTCGGGCCCTGCGCAAGTTTTCCATCTGGGCCGCATTGTCAGCGGCCACCGCCCTGGTCGGTCACGCCCTGCTCACGCTGGCGCTTTCCCCACATTTTCAGCAGGTGCTCTTCTCCATTGCGTCTTCGGGCCATTGGCTGACGCTGACGTTCGCGGGGATGCTGTGGGTGATGGCGGCGATGATCAACCACGGCCGGTCATTGGCGGAAGAAAACGAAGCGTTCGTATGACGAAATTCATCCATAGACGTCATGGCCAGGCGCAAACCGCAGCGATACCCCTAAGGGTTCGCGAGGATTTGCAACGATGCCATGGCGGCCAGGGTTGGATTTCGTGCGGGCCTATCTGCGGGACGGCACACTAGGACTTCACCGACCGATGCCGGCTGATGCTCATCATGATGCCGAACGCGATGCCCATGGTGAACAGCGCCGTCCCGCCGTAGCTCATGAAGGGCAGCGGCACGCCCACCACGGGCAGGATGCCCGTGACCATGCCCACGTTCACGAACACGTAGATGAACAGCATCATGGTCATCGCCCCCGCCAGCAATCGCCCGAACTGCGACGAGGCGCGCGAGGCGATGGTCAGCCCGCGCGCCATCAGCAGCGCATACAGCACCAGGATGGCGATGCCGCCGTACAGGCCGAATTCCTCGGCGTAGACGGCGAAGATGAAGTCGGTGGTGCGCTCGGGAATGAAGTCCAGGTGGGTCTGCGTGCCCTTCATGTAGCCCTTGCCGTACACGCCGCCCGAGCCCACCGCGATCATGGACTGGATGGTGTGGAAGCCCTTGCCCAGCGGATCGGAGCTGGGATTGAGCAGCGTGCAGACACGGTGCTTCTGGTAGTCGTGCAGCACCACCCAGCTCACGTCCGGCTCGCACAGCTGGTCTTCGTAGTAGATCAGGGTGCCGATGCCGATGATGCCGGCCAGCAAGGCCGGGATCAGCAGCTTGAACGACAGGCCGGCGAAATAGATCACGAAGAAGCCAGCGCCGAACACCAGCAACGCCGTGCCCAGGTCGGGCTGCAGCACGATCAGGCCGAACGGCGCGGCCAGCATGGCGGCCGCGGCCAGGAAGTCGCGGATGCGCACCGCGCCCTCGTGGCGCTGGAAATACCAGGCCAGCATCATGGGCACGCCGATCTTCATCATCTCGGACGGCTGGATGCGGGTCACGCCCAGGTTGAGCCAGCGGGTCGCGCCCTTGCTGGTCTCGCCGAAGAACTCCACGCCCAGCAGCAGCACCACGCCCACCACATAGAATGGCAGCGCCAGCTTCATCAGCCACTTGGGCGGGATCAACGCCATGATCCACATGGCGAAGAAGGCGATGACGAAATTGCGCGACTGGTCGGCGAAGCGCCAGTCGGTGCCGCCCACGGCCGAATGCATGACCGTCAGGCCCAGCGCCGCGAACATCAGCAGGATGGCGAGCAGCGGCCAGTCGAAGGCCGTGAACACGCGCAGGAGGATCAGGCCGAAACGCTTCATGGCTTGCGCACCACATCAGAGGCGATGGACTCGACCGAGGCCAGCGGATCGGCGCGGTCCGGCCGCACGATCTTGTCCCGGCGTTCCTTGGCCAGCCAGTAGTCGAACACCTTGCGCGCCACCGGCGCGGCCACGCTGGCGCCCCAGCCGGCGTTCTCGACGATCAGCGCCACGGCGATGCGCGGGTGCTCCAGCGGCGCGAAGCCCATGAACAGGGCGTGGTCGCGCAGGCGCTCGTCGATGGCGCTGGCGCGGTAGCGGGCGCCTCGCAGGCTGAACACCTGCGCCGTGCCGGTCTTGCCGGCCGCCTGGTAGGGCGCGTTGGCGAACGCGCGCCGCGCCGTGCCGGCGCGCACCACGTCGGCCATCGCGTTCTTGATCACGTCGACGTTGGCCTGCTTCAGGGGGATGCGATAGTCGGGCACCGAATCGGTGGGCTTGGCCTGGCCCGTGCGCGGATCGCGCACCGCGTGCACCAGGTGCGGACGGCGGTACAGGCCGTCGTTGGCCAGTGTCGACGTGCCCTGCGCCAACTGCAGCAGCGTGAACGAGTTGTAGCCCTGGCCCACGGCGACCGAGATGGTCTCGCCCGCGTACCAGCGCTGGCGTTCCTTTTCCTTGTAGGCCGAGCGCTTCCAGTCGGTGGACGGCAGCACGCCGCGCTTCTCGCCTTCCAGGTCGATGCCGGTGATCTGGCCGAAGCCGAACTGCTTGGTGAAGTCATGCAGCGCGTTCACGCCGATCTCGGGGCCCAGCGAATAGAAATAGGTGTCCGACGACACCACGATGGCCTTGTGCATATCGGTCATGCCATAGGCGGCGCCGCCGGCGTTGCGGAACTTCTGGCCGCCGAACTCGTAGTAGCCGGGATCGGAAATGCGGTCAGTGGCGCGGCGCTTGCCCAGTTCCAGCGCGGCCAGGCCGACGAAGGGCTTGTAGGTCGAACCGATAGGATAGGTGCCGTACAGCGGGCGGTTGATCAGTGGATGGTCGGGTGACTCGTTCAGCATGCGCCAGTTGTCCACGTCGATGCCGTCGACGAAGAGATTGGGATCGAACGAGGGCTGCGACACGAAGGCCAGCACCTCGCCTGTATCGGGATCCAGCGCCACCAGCGCGCCGCGCTGCCCCTCGAAAGCCTGTTCGGCCACCTTCTGCAGGCCCATGTCGATGGACAGCATGATGTCCGAGCCGGGCACCGGGTCGATGCGCCGCAGCGTGCGCATGGGGCGTCCGCCCGCCGTCACCTCGACCTCTTCCAGGCCGGTGCGTCCATGCAGCGCTTCTTCCCAGGTCTTCTCGATGCCCTTCTTGCCGATCACGTCGGTGCCGCGGTAGTTGCCCAGCTGGCCGGCGCGCTCCAGATCCTCGATGTCGCCGTCGGCGATGCGGCCGATGTAACCAACCACGTGGGCGGCCGACAGGCCCTGCGGATACTCGCGCACCCAGCGGGCGCGCAGTTCGACGCCGGGAAACTGGAAGGCATGGGCGGCGAACCAGGCCGCCTCGGTTTCATTCAGGTTGTTGCGCAGCTGCAGGCTGGCGTAGCGGCTGGACTCGGCCGCGCGGCGCTTGAAGCGGCGCTGGTCGGTCGGGCTGATGTACACCACTTCGTTGAGCCGCTCGAACAAGGCGGTCAGATTGCCGGCGTGGGCCGGCACGACTTCCAGCGTGTAGGTGCGGTAGTTGCGCGCCAGCACCTCGCCATTGCGGTCCAGGATCTCGCCGCGGCGCGGCGGGATCGGCACCACCGCGATGCGGTTGCGGTCGGCGCGTTCGGACAGGCCCTCGTAGCGATCCACCTGCAGATACCAGAAGCGGCCGATCAGCACGCCGAAGCACAGCAGCGCGAACACGCCGCCCACCCAGGCGCGCAGCAGGAAGCGCTGCTTTTGCTGCTGGCCGGTTTTCTTGAACTCGAACATCGATTGCGCCCGCCCGCCGTCAGGCGGACGAGGACTCGGCGTCGTCGGCGCCGCGCTGGGGCAGGTGCAGCACCCAGCCGGCCAGGGGCCACAGGGCGGCGGTCAGGCCGGCGCTGACGGCCCAGTCCCAGCCCGGCCACTTGCCCGCCAGCCAGGCGTGGATGATCTGCACCAGCAGCCGCGCGGCGAAGAACACCGGCAGCATGTGCATGGCCTGGCTCCACAGGTCGAAGCGCTGCAGGCGGCGCTGCAGGGCGACGGCGCCATAGGCGATCAGCGTGTAGGACAGCGCGTGCTCGCCCAGCAGGCCGGCGTCGTGCACGTCCATCAGCAGGCCGAAGGTGAAGGCGGTGAACAGGCCGACGCGGCGCGGCTCGTGCGCGCACCAGAAGGCGATGATCAGGATCAGCACGTCGGGCGCGCCCTGCCACAGCCGCCAGGGCAGCAGCGACACCAGCCACACCAGGATGATGGAAGCCCAGACGAAAACGCCGTGCGCCGGCCCGTCCAGCCGCTCGGGCTGGACGTTGCTGGGCGTGCCCAGGCGGCGCCGGGGCTGTGACGTAGCGTTAGTCCGATCCACCGGAATCGACCTCCTGACGGTTGGATTCGGCGCGGGCCACATCCACCTGCAGGACCAGGAAGTGGCGATAGCGTTCGGGATGGGCCAGCGGCTCGCAGACGGCGCGCGCGAAGCCCGAGGCGGTGTCACGCTCGACCGAAGTGACCTTGGCCACCGGCAGGCCGGCCGGGAACAGCCCGCCCACGCCGCTGGTGACTATGGTATCGCCTTCCTTGATGTCGGCGTTGGCCGCCAGATAACGGACTTCCATCTTGCCAGGAGAGTTCCCGCCGAAGGCGATCAGCCGCAGGCCGTTGCGCAGCAGCTGCACCGGGATGGACACCTGCTCGTCGGTCACCAGGGCGGCTTCGGCCGTCATCGGGGTGACGCGCACGATCTGGCCGACCACGCCGCCTTCGTCGATGACGGGCATGCCCGGCGCCAGGCCGGCCTTGCTGCCCTTGTTGAAGACCAGGCGCTGGTTGAAGGCGCTGGTGGGCTCGTACAGCACCTCGACCACCACCGCCGACTGCGCCACCGTGTCGGTCACGCCCAGCAGGCGGCGCAGCTGCGCGTTCTCGGCGGCCAACTGCGCGCCGTGAGACGCCACCTGGGCCAGCTCGATGCGCTGGCGCTGCAGGGCTTCATTTTCGCTGCGGATGAGGTTGGCCGCGTTGACCCATTCATTGACCTGCTGGACCAGATCACGCGGCGCCATGACGGCGCGCTGGAAGGGATAGATGGCCACGGACACCGCCCTGCGCACCGGCTCCAGCACGCGCAGCTGCGAATCCATGATGATCAAGGCCACGGCCAGGACGACCAGGACGACCAGCCGCACCTCTGCCGGCGGGCCGCGCCTGAATAGGGGAGGAGTCCCTTGTCGTTGCATGAATCTCAGCCCGGGCGGTCGCGCCCGGAGCCCCCGCCGCGGCCGGAGCCGCAAGACAACAGGGCTCCGGGCAGGCGGAAGGAATTAGTCGTTGATGAAGATGGCGCCGAGTTTCTCAAGATGTTCCAGCGCTTCGCCGCAACCGCGCACCACGCAGGTCAGGGGATCGTCGGCCACCACCACGGGCAGGCCGGTTTCCTCTTGGAGCAGGCGGTCCAGGTCGCGCAGCAGCGCGCCGCCGCCGGTCAGGGCGATGCCCTTGTCGGTGATGTCGGCGCCCAGCTCGGGCGGCGTCTGTTCCAGGGCGATCTTCACGGCGGACACGATCTGGTTCAGCGGATCGGTCAGCGATTCCAGGATCTCGTTGGACGAGACCGTGAAGCTGCGCGGCACGCCTTCGGCCAGGTTGCGGCCCTTGACCTCGATCTCGCGGACTTCGGAGCCGGGGAAGGCCGAGCCGATTTCCTTCTTGATGAGTTCGGCGGTGGGCTCGCCGATCAGCATGCCGTAGTTGCGGCGGATGTAGTTGACGATGGCCTCGTCGAACTTGTCGCCGCCGACGCGGACCGAGCCCTTGTAGACCATGCCACCCAGCGAGATCACCGCCACTTCGGTGGTGCCGCCGCCGATGTCGACGACCATGGAGCCGCTGGCGTCGGACACGGCCAGGCCGGCGCCGATGGCGGCGGCCATGGGTTCCTCGATCAGGAACACGTGCGAGGCGCCCGCGCCCAGCGCGGATTCGCGGATGGCGCGGCGTTCAACCTGGGTGGAGCCGCAGGGCACGCAGACGATGATGCGCGGGCTGGGCGCCAGCATGTTGCGGGGGTGCACCATGCGGATGAACTGCTTGAGCATCTGCTCGGTCACGGTGAAGTCGGCGATCACGCCGTCCTTCATGGGCCGGATGGCCTCGATGTTGCCGGGGACGCGGCCGAGCATCTGCTTGGCTTCGTGGCCCACGGCCTGGATGATCTTCTTGCCGTGGGGACCGCCTTCATGACGGATCGCGACCACGGAGGGCTCATCGAGCACGATGCCCTTGCCGCGGACGTAGATCAGCGTATTGGCGGTACCGAGGTCGATCGCCATATCGCTGGAAAAATAACTGCGCAGGAATCCGAACATGGGAGCTCAGCAAATTCTGGGGGGGAATTGGGTCAGGCCGCGGGGCGCACGGTCCGGATACACTCGAACCCGCCTGTCGTCACGGCGATTAAACCGTGAATCATAACTTATAATTTCCGTGGAAATAGCGCATAAATGCAGGCTATTCAAGCTTTGTAACGGGTTGGGCGTATGCATACTGTCCCGGCCCTCCCCCGGCCTTCCGTTATTCGAATTTCGAACTCCCCATGGCGCTCAACGACAAAGATGTGGCCCGCATAGCCCGGCTGGCCAGAATCGAACTGACCCCGGAACAGCGCGCCCACGCGCAGACCGAACTGAACGGCATCCTCCACCTGATCGAGCGGCTGCAGTCTGTCGACACGCAAGGCGTCGAGCCGCTGGCCCACCCGCTGTCGGCCCACGAGGACATCACCCTGCGCCTGCGCGAGGACGCCGTCACCGAGCCCAGCTCGGAAACCCGCCGCCAGGAACTGCTGGCCAACGCCCCGGACGCCCAGGACGGCCTGTTCCTGGTTCCCAAGGTCATCGAGTAAGCCATGACGAAACCCGCCCTGCACACCCAATTCGAGGGGATCGCCGGCCTGCGCGCGGCCCTCGCCCAGCGCCAGGTCAGCGCCGTCGACCTGGCGCAAAGCGCGCTGGCCGCCGCCGAGGCCGCCAGCGGCCTGAACAGCTTCTTACATATTGACGCCGAATTGACGCTGGCCCAGGCCCGCGCCGCCGACGCCGCCCTGGCCGCCGGCACCGCCGGCGCCCTGGCCGGCATCCCCATCGCCCACAAGGACGCCTTCGTCACCCGCGGCTGGCGCACCACCGCCGGCAGCAAGATGCTGGACGGCTACGTCAGCCCGTTCGACGCCACCGTGGTCGAGCGCCTGCAGGCGGCCGGCGCCGTGTCGCTGGGCAAGCTGAACTGCGACGAGTTCGCCATGGGCTCGGGCAACGAGAACTCCGCCTACGGCCCTGTCCGGAACCCCTGGGACACGAACGCCGTGCCCGGCGGCTCGTCGGGCGGCTCGGCCGCCGCCGTGGCCGCCCGCCTGGTGGCCGCCGCCACCGGCACCGACACCGGCGGCTCGGTGCGCCAGCCCGCCGCCCTGTGCGGCGTCAGCGGCATCAAGCCCACCTACGGCACCGTCTCGCGTTTCGGCATGGTGGCCTTCGGCTCCAGCCTGGACCAGGCCGGCCCGCTGGCCGAGAGCGCGCGCGACCTGCTCGAGCTGCTGGACGTCATGAGCGGCTTCGACCCGCGCGATGCCACCAGCCTGGAAAAATGCGATGCCGCCGTCAACGAGCCGGGCCGCGTGCGGCGCGACTTCGACGCCGCCCAGGCCCGCCTCGACGCCGCCGGCAGCCAGCCCCTGAAGGGCCTGCGCATCGGCGTGCCGGCCGAGTACTTCGGCGCCGGCCTGGCGCCGGACGTGGCCGCCGCCGTGGAGGCCGCCCTGGCGCAGTTCGAGACCCTGGGCGCCGTGCGCGTGCCGGTGTCGCTGCCGCGCACCGAGCTGGCCATCCCCGCCTACTACGTCATCGCCCCCGCCGAAGCGTCCAGCAACCTGGCCCGCTACGACGGCGTGCGCTACGGCCACCGCGCCGCCCAGTACGACGGTCTGGAAAAAATGATCAGCATCTCGCGCGCCGAAGGCTTCGGCGACGAGGTCAAGCGCCGCATCCTGATCGGCACCTACGTGCTGTCCCACGGCTACTACGACGCCTATTACCTGCAGGCCCAGCGTCTGCGCCGCATGATCGCGCAGGATTTCCAGCGCGCCTATGCCGACCAGTGCGACGTGATCATGGGCCCGGTGACGCCGACGGTCGCCAAGAACATCGGCGACAACCGCGACGATCCCACCTCCGACTGGCTGGCCGACGTCTACACGCTGGGCGTGAGCCTGGCCGGCCTGCCGGCGATGTCCATCCCCTGCGGCTTTGGCGGCGCGGCGGGCAACCGCCCCGTCGGCCTGCAGATCATCGGCAACTACTTCGACGAAGGTCGCCTCCTGGCCATCGCCGACCGCTATCAACAAGTCACCGACTGGCACAAAAAAACGCCAGCACTCCAGGACGCCTAACATGAACTGGGAAATCGTCATCGGCCTGGAAACGCACACGCAGCTTTCCACCGACTCCAAGATCTTTTCGGGCAGCAGCACCCGCTACGGCGCGGCCGCCAACACCCAGGCCAACGTGGTCGACCTGGCGCTGCCGGGCAGCCTGCCGGTCATGAACCGCGGCGCCGCCGAGCGCGCCATCCGCTTCGGCCTGGCCGTGGGCGCCGAGATCGCGCCGCGCTCGGTGTTCGCGCGCAAGAACTACTTCTACCCCGACCTGCCCAAGGGCTACCAGATCAGCCAGTACGAGCTGCCGGTGGTGGTGGGCGGCTCGCTCTCCTTCTTCGTCGGCGAAGAGGAAAAGACCGTCAACCTGACCCGCGCGCACCTGGAAGAGGACGCCGGCAAGTCGCTGCACGACGCCTTCCTCCTGGCCAACGGCGCCCCCGCCAGCGGCATCGATCTGAACCGCGCCGGCACGCCGCTGCTGGAGATCGTGACCGAGCCGGAAATGCGCTCGGCCGCCGAGGCCGTGGCCTACGCCCGCGCGCTGCACAGCCTGGTCGTGTGGCTGGGCATCTGCGACGGCAACATGCAGGAAGGCTCGTTCCGCTGCGACGCCAACGTGTCCGTGCGTCCGGTCGGCCAGAAGGAATTCGGCACCCGCACCGAGATCAAGAACGTCAACTCGTTCCGCTTCCTGGAACGCGCCATCCAGTACGAGGCGCGCCGCCAGATCGAGCTGATCGAGGACGGCGGCACGGTGGTGCAGGAAACCATGCTGTACGACTCCGACCGCGACGTCACCGTCAGCATGCGGGGCAAGGAAGACGCGCACGACTACCGCTACTTCCCCGACCCCGATCTGCCGCCGCTGGTGATCTCGCGCGCCTGGGTCGACGAGGTCCGCGCCGCCATGCCCGAGTTGCCCGCCGCGCTGCGCGCCCGCTTCGAATCCGACTACGGCCTGACCGCCTACGACGCCGCCCAGCTCAGCGCCAGCCGCGGCCTGGCCGCCTACTTCGAGGCCGTGGCGCAGGCGCTGCCCGCCGGCCAGGCCAAGCTGGCCGCCAACTGGATCATGGGCGAGGTCGCCGCCACGCTCAACAAGGAAGAAAAGGACATCGCCGACGCCCCGGTGCAGGCGCCGGCCCTGGCCGCGCTGATCAACCGCATCATCGACGGCACCATCTCCAACAAGATCGCCCGCGAAGTGTTCGGCGCCATGTGGGCCGGCGAGAACGGCGGCCAGCCCGACGCCATCATCGAAGCGCGCGGCCTCAAGCAGATCAGCGACACGGGCGCCATCGGCGCCATGATCGACGAGGTGCTGGCGGCCAACGCGGCCATCGTCGAGGAATACCGCGCCGGCAAGCAGAAGGCGTTCAATTCCCTGGTCGGCCAGATCATGAAGGCCGCCCGCGGCAAGGCCAACCCGCAACAGGTCAACGACCTGCTCAAGCAGAAGCTGGACGGCTGACAGGGTCAGCGCTTTATCAGACCAACTCAGGGCCGCGGCATATTGCCGCGGCCTTTTTGTTGGCCAAGAATGGACGGGTCGATATTCGCTTGAAGACCCGGGCCATGACGATGCCCTATCTGTCCGTCCCGCTGGAGCAGGTTGCCGCACGCCTTGATGAAATGATCCAGGCGGCCCGGGATGGCGCTTGCGTGGTCATTACGCAGACGGCCAGGCGCATGCCCGCATTTGCGAGGTCAATCCCCTGCTGACCGAAGAGGCGCATCAGGCGATCGAGGATCTCAAGAACTTCCCCAGGAGCCCCTACACCGACAAAGCCACCTGGTGGTACATCGTCAAGGGCATACACGTATGAAGCACTGGAACAGGAGTCCCGAAATGTCCCGCTATCTCGAAGTCCCTCAGGAAAAAGTCGGCGAACGGCTCGATACATTGATCCGCCTGGCGCATGAAGGCGCGCGCATCGTCATCAAGAAAGACGGCATTGCCCAAGCCTACATCCAGCCCGCCAACCCCAATATGTCCGAAGACATGTACGAGGCTCTGCTGGCGCTCAGGAGCATTCCCGTCGCACCGAACTTCGACAGCGAGCAAATGCGCGCCTGGATGGAAGAGGACCGCAGGTGAAGTTGGTGCTGGACGCCTCCGTTGCACTGAGCGGCCTGTACACGCGCGCCGCGGCGCAAGAGGCGATGGTTGCCCAGCATCTGCTGGCATCCATCGACAACTTCGAGATACGCGTGCCTGCCCATTGGCATATCGAAGTTGCCAATGGCATGCTTCGTCTGGAACGCGCTGGACAGCTGGCCTCGGCGAAGATTGCGAAGTTCGTACGGCAGATGGATCGACTAGCCCTGCTGGCCGACACGCCACCGACTGCAGAACGCGCGACGGCCATTCACAAACTGGCACAAAACCACGGCTTGACCGCGTATGACGCAGCCTATGTCGAATTGACGATTCGTTCCGGCAGCGATCTAGCAACCTTCGATCGCAAGCTCTCGGATGCAGCCCGGGCCTGCGGCGTAGCCGTGTTCGGCCAACCCCACGGCATGGCTGAGCCTTGGGCAGCCTACGGAAGCAACCCCGAAGCTTCCGCCGACACCGACACGGAGCGGCCAACCGCCCCGCCTTACTTCACTCCGTACTTGGTCCGATAAGCCAGCACCGCCTCGCGGTGCTCGGCGAACGCCGCGTCGTCCTGCAGCAAGGCCAGGATGTCCGCCAGCGACGCAATCGACACCACCGGAATGCCATAGGTCTTGGCCACGTCCTGCACGGCCGAGTGCGCCGACAGCGCGTCGTCCGGGCCGGCGCGTTCCATGCGGTCCATGGCGATCAGCACGGCGGCCGGCTCGGCGCCGGCGGCGCGGATGATCTCCACCGATTCGCGCACCGAAGTGCCGGCGGTGATCACGTCATCAATGATCACGACCTGGCCCTTGAGCGGCGCGCCGACCAGCGTGCCGCCCTCGCCATGGTCCTTGGCTTCCTTGCGGTTGTAGGCGAACGGCACGTCGCTCTTGCCCTGCATGGCCGGGTGGCCGGCCAGGGCCACGGCGGTGGCGGTGGCCAGCGGGATCCCCTTGTAGGCGGGGCCGAACAGCATGTCGAAGCCCACGCCCGAGTCCAGCAGCGCCTGGGCATAGAAGCTGGCCAGCTTGCCGACGGAAGCGCCCGAATTGAACAGGCCGGCGTTGAAGAAGTACGGGCTGATGCGTCCCGATTTCACCTTGAAGCTGCCGAAGCGCAGCACGCCTTCATTCAGGGCGAAACGGACGAAATCGAGGGCGGTGGACGTTTGGGCGGCAGGCATGCGGGCATTCCAGATAGGTGGCGAACGCCGGCATTTTATCCGCTGCGCGGACCGCGGGAGATCGCCGGCAGTCCGGGCGCGGATCGGCGCACGCGCCAGACGTCGGTTAAATTCCAGGCATGGTCCGGCCCCATGCGGGGGCCGCCGCCTTATTGGGAGTACCGCTTTGCTGCGCATCACGTCGCTAAACCTCAACGGCATCCGTTCTGCCTTCCGCAAGGGCCTGCAGCCCTGGATGGAAAAGCACGGCGCCGACATCCTGTGCCTGCAGGAAATCAAGATCGCGGACGCCGACCTGACCGACGACCTGCGCCACCCGCCCGGCTACACCGGCCATTTCCATCATGCCGAGAAGAAGGGCTACAGCGGCGTGGGCCTGTACCTGCGCAACGCCGCCGAGCGCGTCAACATCGGCCTGGACTGCGAGGAATTCGATCCCGAGGGCCGCATCATCCGCGCCGACTGGAAAGACCTGTCGGTCATCAGCGCCTACCTGCCGTCCGGTTCCAGCGGCGACGAGCGCCAACAGGCCAAGTACCGCTTCCTGGACCGCTTCGGCCCGTGGCTGGACGGCCTGATGAAGGAACACAAGAAAAGCGGCCGCGAGTTCGTGGTCTGCGGCGACTGGAATATCGCCCACAAGGAAATCGACCTGAAGAACTGGAAGGGCAACCTGAAGAACTCCGGTTTCCTGCCCGAGGAACGGGCCTGGCTGACCGAGGTCTTCGACAAGCGCGGCTTCGTCGACGTATTCCGCACGCTGGACGACCGCGCCGAGCAATACACCTGGTGGAGCAACCGCGGCCAGGCCTGGGCCAAGAACGTGGGGTGGCGCATCGATTACCAGATCGCCACGCCCGGCATCGCGGCCCGCGCCCGCGCCGCGTCGATCTACAAGGACGAGCGCTTCTCCGACCACGCGCCGCTCACCATCGACTACGACGTCAAGCTCTGACCCTGCCGGGCCGGAACCGGCCTCGGCGTCGCTCCGGACGGGTTTGCGCCCGTCCGGCATGCAGCCACCCCGGCTGATATCCGTCAAAAATAAATAGGGGACAAATAGATGGAAAATCATCGGCGAATCTCCCCTCGCCACGTCTGATTTCGGTGTCTTTCCCCTATGGAAACCCCTTGCAGCCGCTCGGGAGATTTTTCCAATAAAACGGGGACATAATAAATATCAAGAAAATACAAAGACCTACGCCTTCCCTGGGAAGCCGCACCTGGGGCCAACCCAGTTCCAGCCTATATGCGTCCCTATTTATTGGTGCAATATTTCCCTTCCATATCAAGGGGATGGAACACACCCAGGCTTTGCGCAGGGCAACAATTTGCCCCTACAATTCTTCGCACCAGGGCGGTGCGAGCACGCACCAAAACAAGCCCGAGCGCCCCATGACGGCGCACCTCGCACCCTTTTGAAGCAGCCCCCAAGGAGATCATGTTGAAAGTGCAGAGTCTGGACGACTTCCTGCGCGGCGTCGCCGCGCGCGATCCGCAACAGCCGGAATTCATGCAAGCCGTCCAGGAGGTGATGCTGAGCCTGTGGCCGTTCATCGAAAAGCACCCGCACTACGCCGAGCACGCCATCCTCGAGCGTCTGGTGGAGCCCGAGCGCGTGATCCAGTTCCGCGTGTGCTGGACCGATGACCAGGGCCAGGCCCGCGTCAACCGCGCTTTCCGCATCCAGCACAGCTCGGCCATCGGCCCCTTCAAGGGCGGCATGCGCTTCCATCCCTCGGTGAACCTGTCGATCCTGAAGTTCCTGGCGTTCGAACAGACGCTGAAGAACGCGCTGACCACGCTGCCCATGGGCGGCGGCAAGGGCGGCTCGGACTTCGACCCCAAGGGCAAGTCCGACGCGGAAGTCATGCGCTTCTGCCAGGCCCTGATGATCGAGCTGTACCGCCACCTGGGCCCGGACACCGACGTGCCGGCCGGCGACATCGGCGTGGGCGCGCGTGAAGTCGGCTTCATGGCCGGCATGATGAAGAAGCTGTCCAACTCCACCGCCAGCGTGTTCACCGGCAAGGGCCTGACCTTCGGCGGCAGCCTGATCCGCCCCGAAGCCACCGGCTACGGCACCGTGTACTTCGCCGAGGAAATGCTCAAGCGCATCGGCCGCTCGTTCGACGGCCTGCGCGTGTCGGTGTCCGGCTCGGGCAATGTGGCGCAATACGCCATCGAGAAGGCCATGGCGCTGGGCGCCAAGGTCGTGACGGTGTCCGACTCCAACGGCACGGTGGTCGACGAGGCCGGCTTCACGCACGAGAAGCTGCTGGCCCTGATGCACATCAAGAACGACCTGCGCGGTCGCCTGGACGCCTACGCCAGCCAGTTCGGCCTGAAGTACGAAGCCGGCAAGCGTCCCTGGCACGTGCCGGTCGACGTGGCCCTGCCCTGCGCCACGCAGAACGAGCTGGAACTGGCCGACGCCCAGATGCTGATCAAGAACGGCGTGCTGTGCGTGGCCGAGGGCGCGAACATGCCCGCCACGCTGGAAGCGGCCAAGGCCTTCATCGCCGCGCGCGTGCTGTACGCGCCGGGCAAGGCCAGCAACGCCGGCGGCGTGGCCGTGTCGGGCCTGGAAATGAGCCAGAACGCGGCCCGCCTGGCCTGGACCCGCGAGGAAGTGGACGCCCGCCTGCACGCCATCATGCGCGACATCCACGAGAACTGCGTGCGCCACGGCCACAGCGAGCGCGAGTACGTGAACTACCTGGACGGCGCCAACATCGCCGGCTTCGTCAAGGTGGCCGACGCGATGCGTCAGCAAGGGCTGTACTAGAGGGACCACCCCCGAAGCGCCTCCGGCGCTTCCCCCTAGGCGGGCCCCCCTCAAGGGGGCGCCACTGCGGACCGGAGCATAGAGCCCACCCCGGAAGCGCTGCGCGCTTCTTCCCTCAAGGGCGCCACTGCGGACCGGAGCATAGAACCCACCCCGGAAGCGCTGCGCGCTTCTTCCCTCAAGGGCGCCACTGCGGACCGGCAAAGCCGGCTCCGCGTGGCCCCGGTCGGGGAGGACTTGCCGAATTGGGGCGGGTCCCTCAGTGCTTCATCGAGCTGTGGTCGTGGCTCATGCCGGGGTTGTGCGCGGCGGGCTTGACCTTGAACTGGACGGCGACCTCGCCGGCCTTCTCGAACTTGAGCGTGGCGGGCACCGCAGCGCCTTCGGCGAAGGGGGCTTTCAGCTTGAGGAACATGACGTGATAGCCGCCCGGGGCCAGCTTGACCTCGCCGCCGGCGGGCAGCGCGATGCCGCCCTCGACCTGGCGCATCTTGGCCACGCCGTCCTTGGTTTCCACGGTATGCAGCTCGACGCGCTCGGCGGCGCTTGAACTGACCGACAACAGGCGGTCGGCGGCCGTGGCCTTGTTGTCGATCTCCATGTAGCCCGCGCCATTGGACTGGCCCGGCGCTGAGGCGCGCACCCACAGGTCGTCGATCTCGACCTGGCCGGCCTGGTAGTCCTTGGCCCAGGCGGAACCGGCCGCGCACAGGCCCATGGCGGCGATGACTGCGAACTTGCGTAGTTTCATGCGTATGTCCTCCGGGAGATTAGCGCCGCCGCACTAGGCTGCGCGCGGCGGACAGGACCGAATCGGTCAGGGCTTCCATCGCCTCGGAGTTTACCCGCCAATGCTGCCAGTACAGCGGCACGTCCTCCCAGGCGCGGCCCCGCAGCAGCATCAGATGACCTGCGTCAAGGTGCTCCTGCACCAGCGGCAGCGGATTCATGGTCCAGCCCAGCCCGCCCAGCGTGGCCTGCACGAAGGCGCGGGTGGACGGCACCCACCAGACCGGCGGCTGCCAGGGCGCGGGATCCGAGATCTTGTGCGCGAAGCGGGCCTGCAGCGCGTCCTTGCGGTTGAACACCAGCACCGGCGCCTGCGCCAGCGTCTGGGCGTTCACGCCCTGCGAGAAATAGCGCTTGTGGAAGTCCGGCGAGCAGGTCGCCACGTAGCGCATGCTGCCGAGCGCGTGGATGCGGCAGCCCTGCACCGGATCGGCCAGCGTGGTCACCGCGCCCAGCACGGCGCCGTTGCGCAGCAGCGCGGCCGTGTGATCCTGGTCCTCGGACTGCATGTCCAGCGTGGCGCGGGTGCGCGCCGAAAACTGCAGCGCCGCCTCGACGAACCAGGTTTCCAGGCTGTCGTGGTTGACGGCGATGGGGATGCTGGCGTGCGGCACGTCGTCCTCGGCCACGCCCAGGCGGTTGAGCGCGTCGTGTTCCAGCAGCGCGGTCTGTTCGGCCAGCTGCACCAGCACCCGGCCGTCGGCGGTGGCGGCGGCGGGCACCGTGCGCTGCACCAGCAGCCGGCCCATGCGGTCTTCCAGCGCCTTGATCCGCTGCGACACCGCCGACGGCGTCACGCTCAGCGCCAGCGCGGCGCGCTCGAAACTGCCTTCGCGCACCACCGCCGCCAGGGCCCGCAGATTGCCGTGATCGATCTTCATGACTGCATTAGTTTTGCTTAAGATAATGAAGGAAAATTAGCTGTATTTCACGTGGCCGGCAAGCGACAATTCATCATGCCGGCACGCCTGCGCGCGCCGACGCCCCGCTTCATCGCCAGCCTCCCCAGGACGAAAAAGCCATTCCGGCATGCGCTTGCCGCCGCCGGAACGGGCCGGCTTGACGATGAAAACACCCATGCCGCGCACCACGCGCGCGCCCGCCGTCTCCGGAGACCACCGGAAACGACCGGGCGCCGAACGCCTCGCGCGCGCCTGGGATTTGTAGCCATCGAGCGCCGGCACAGGCGCAGCAGCAAAGGTATCCGCATCATGTTCGCCACCCTGTCATCCCCCCTCTTCTTCACCGCCTGGGCCAGCGGCACGGCCACCGGGCTGGGCCTGTTCGCCGTCGTGGGCGCGCAAAGCGCGTTCATCCTGCGCCAGGGCCTGATGCGCGCGCACCTGGCCAGCGTGGTCGCCATCTGCGCGCTGATCGACGCCGTCTTCATCTTCGCCAGCGTGTCCGGCCTGCAGGCCCTGACCACCTGGTTCCCCTGGCTGACCACGGCCGTGCTGTGGTTCGGCGTGGCCTTCCTGTCCTGGTACGCGCTGCAATCGGCCCGCCGCGCCTGGAGCGCGAACGGCGGCCTGGCGGCGGCGCGCGAGGCCGTGCCCTCGCGCCGCGCGGCCATGCTGGGCGCGCTGGGCTTCTCGCTGCTGAACCCGCATTTCTGGCTGGACATGGTGGTGGTCGGCTCGCTGGCGCACGGCTTCGACGACGCCCGCATGGCCTTCGCCGCCGGCGCCCTCACCGCCAGCCTGCTGTGGCTGGCCGTGCTCAGCATCGGCTCGCGGCTGTTCGCCCCGTTCTTCGCCAGCGCCTCGGCCTGGCGCGTGCTGGACGGCATCATCGCCGTGATCATGGCCGCGCTGGCGGTCAGCCTGGCGCTCAAGGGCATCTGAGCCGCCCGATACCCGCGTGGCGGTGGACCTGCCCCACCGCCGCCTTTCTCTCCGCCCCGTGCCCAGGAGCGCCGCCATGTACACCGCCACCTTCATCTTCGCCAAGAAGCAGTACGACGAGGATTTCCACCTGCTGGACGGCCGGATCGCCGAAGCCGCGCGCGCCCTGCCCGGCTACCTGGGCGAGGAATCCTGGGAAGACCCGGCGCGCGGACTGATCAGCAATGTCTATTACTGGGAATCACTGGACGCGCTGCAGGCGCTGATCCGGCACCCGCTGCACCAGCAAGCCAAGGCCGCCCAGTCCCGCTGGCTGGACGGCTACCGCGTCGTCATCGCGCAGGTGATCCGGCAATACGGCGACGACCGCCTGCCCGCCCCCGCCCACCCGTAATCGACCGCGTTGCCCCTCCCGGGCCCGATGCCCGTCCGGTTCGCGGACGAGCATGCGCGGCCCTCCCTTCCGAAACCGTGCGCCTGCCGCCCCCCAGCCGCTCTCCCTGGCCGCACGCCCGGCCGCTGATCCCCGCGTCCGCCGGGGCCCGGCCACCCAGGCGTTTTCCCTAGGTCTGCCGGCCGAGTGCCGGGCCGCTACCCAATTCCCGTAAAAACCCTCCCTAGGGATTTCCACGGAAGTGCGCCGCCGAGTCAGATTCGCGTAAGAGATTAAGCAGACAGTCACACCACGCAACACAAGCATGCGCGCCGCACGTTGCATCCAGGCGCCGGCAACAGGTTTTCGACGCAGTTCCACCAATTACAACGGAGACACTCATGGACTTTCGTTTGAAGCTGCTGGCAGGAACCCTTGCATTTGCCCTGTCGGCCGCGTCCCACGCCGCCGATCCCATCAAGATCGGCGTGGCCGGCCCCTACACCGGGGGCTCCTCCTCGATGGGCGTGAGCATGCGCGACGGCGTGCGCCTGGCGATCGAGGAAATCAACAAGAGCGGCGGCGTGCTGGGCCGCCAGCTGGTCGCGGTGGAGCGCGACGACGAGGCCAAGAACGAGCGCGGCGTACAGATCGCCCAGGAGCTGATCAACAAGGAACAGGTCACCGCCACCGTCGGCTACATCAATACCGGCGTGGCCCTGGCCTCGCAGCGCTTCTACCAGGACGCCAAGATCCCGGTGTTCAACAACGTGGCCACGGGCAGCGTCATCACGCACCAGTTCAAGGCGCCCGAGTACCCGGACAACTACGTGTTCCGCAACGCGGCCCACGACAGCATCCAGGCGCCGATGATCGTCGAGGAAGCCATCACCCGCCGCGGCTTCAAGAAAGTGGCGATCCTGGCCGACTCCACCAACTATGGCCAGCTCGGCCGCGAGGACCTGGAAAAGGCCCTGGCCGCCAAGGGCATCAAGCCGGTGGCCGTGGAGAAGTTCAACATCAAGGACGTGGACATGACGGCCCAGCTGCTCAAGTCCAAGGAAGCCGGCGCCGAGGCCGTGCTGACCTACGGCATCGGCCCCGAGCTGGCGCAGATCGCCAACGGCATGGCCAAGCTGGGCTGGAAGGTGCCCATCATCGGCAGCTGGACGCTGTCCATGGCCAACTACATCGACAACTCCGGCGCCAACGGCGAAGGCGCGCGCATGCCGCAGACCTTCATCCAGGACCCGGACACGCCCAAGCGCAAGGCATTCATCGACGCCTATCTGGCCAAGTTCAAGCCCAAGAACAACCGCATCGACTCGCCGGTGTCGGCGGCCCAGGGCTATGACTCGATCTTCCTGCTGGCCGCGGCCATCAAGCAGGCCAACTCCACCGACGGCCCGAAGATCCGCGAAGCGCTGGAAAACCTGCAAACGCCGGTCGAAGGCGTGGTGATGACCTACAACAAACCGTTCAGCCACGACAACCACGATGCGATCACGGCCAAGGAAGTGGTGATCGGCGAGGTCAAGGGCGGGCGCGTGGTCAAGGCTAATTAGGCCCACCCGAGAAGCGCTACGCGCTTCTTCCCTCAAGGGCGCCGCTGCGGCCCGGCAAAGCCGGCTCCGCGCGGCCCCGATCGGGGAGCGGCTTTGCCATGTTGCGGCTCCGTGCGTCGTAGGCAACGTCGCGAAGCGGCACAGCGTATTCCGGGTCGTCTTGCTTGAAGCAGCCTTGCCGTGCCATGGCCCTGCCCCTTGAGGGAGCTTCGCCACGGTGCGGCCGGCTGATGCCGTTGTATGTGATGCAGGTGGCGCGCAGCGCCTTGGACAACAGAGAACCGCGTTCCGGCCAAGGGATCTGGCACGGCACGCCGGCGCCACGAAGACACACCATGATTCTTCTACAGCTTATCTATAGCGGTATCGCGCTGGGCATGATCTATGCCGTCATCGCGTTCGGATACCAGCTCACCTTCGCCACGTCGGGCACGCTCAATTTCGGTCAGGGCGAAGCCCTGATGCTGGGCGCGCTGGTCGGCCTCACGCTGGTGGGCCTGGGCGTGAATTACTGGGTCATGATCCCCATCGTCTGCATCTTCGGCTTCGCGCAGGGCGCGCTGGTCGAGCGGGTCGGCGTGCGGCCGGCCATCAAGACGCGGTCGGAATTCGGCTGGATCATGGCCACCATCGCGCTGGGCATCATCTTCAAGAACGTGGCCGAGAACGTCTGGGGCCGCGACGACCTGCGCTTTCCCTCGCCGCTGCCCGAGGCGCCGATCCAGGTGCTGGGCGCCAACGTGCTGCCCATGGAGCTGCTGGTGGTGTTCGGCGCGCTGGCCATGATGCTGCTGGTGGAAGTGTTCAACCGCAAATCCATCTACGGCAAGGCCTTCGTCGCCACGTCCAATGACCGCGACGCCGCCGGCCTGATGGGCATCAACACCGGCATGGTGATCACGTTTTCCTACGCGCTGTCGTCGCTGACGGCGGCCTTCGCCGGCGTGCTGGTGGCGCCGCTGACGCTGACCGGCGCGACCATGGGCGCGGTGCTGGGCCTGAAGGCCTTCGCGGTCGCCATCATCGGCGGCCTGTCCAGCGGCATGGGCGTGGTGGTGGGCGGCCTGATCCTGGGCATCGCCGAGACCACCACCGGCTTCTATCTTTCGACTGGATACAAGGACGTGCCTGGACTGGTGCTGCTGTTGCTCGTGCTGACCTTCAAACCCGCCGGCCTGTTCGGCAAGACCGCGATCAAGAAGGTGTGACGACGATGAAACCCCTGCATCTGCTGCTGTCCGTCGTCGCCGTCGCCTGCCTGGCCGCCGTGCCGCTGGGCGTGACCAACACCTATTACCTGCACCTGATCGAAACCATCATGATCTACGCGATCCTGCTGTTCGGGCTCGATATCGTGGTGGGCTACACCGGCCAGGTCTCGCTGGGCCATGCCGGCCTGTTCGGCATCGGCTCCTACGTGGCCGGCGTGCTGTTCTTCCATCTGCAGCTGCCCATCTGGCTGACGCTGCCGGCCGCCATCCTGATCGCGGCGGCCTTCGGCGCGGTGCTGGCGTTGCCGGCGCTGCGCGTCACCGGCCCGTACCTGGCGATGGTGACGCTGGCCTTCGGCACCATCATCCAGATCCTCATCAACGAAATGACCTTCCTGACCGAAGGACCGCTGGGCATCAAGATCCCCAAGCCGTCCATCGGCGGCCACGTGCTGAACAAGAGCGAGTACTTCTGGCTGGTCGCCGCGCTGCTGGTGCTGTCGCTGATCGTGGTGCACCGCATCCTCAAGTCGCACCTGGGACGCTCGTTCGAGGCGCTGCGCGACAGCCCGATCGCGTCGGACTGCATGGGCGTGTCGGTCTACCGGCACAAGGTATTCGCCTTCGTCATCAGCGCCGGCTTCGCCGGTCTGGCCGGGGCGCTGTACTCGTACTCCGAGCAGTACATCTCGCCCAACACCTACAACTTCGAACTCACCATCCTGTTCCTGCTGGCCATCATCATGGGCGGGCGCAAGAGCCGCACCGGCGCGCTGCTGGGCGCGGCCATCATCGTGCTGCTGCCCAAGATGCTGGACGACATCGCCACCTTCCGGCTGATCGCGCTGGGCGTGGCCGTCGTGGTGACGGTCGGCGGCGCCATGGCCGTCGCGCGCGGCCGCACCGAGGCGCGCAAGCTGGCCGTGCCGGTCATCGGCACCATCGCGCTGGCGGTGTTCTCGTACTGGCTGGACGCGGTCACCGACTGGCGCCTGACCATCTTCGGCGCCATGATCCTGTTCGTGGTCTATTACCTGCCCGACGGCATCGTCGGCTTCGTGCGCAACCTGTTCTTCTCCGGCCGCCGCGCGGCGCTGTCCGTCAAGAAGGACCTAGTCAAGCAACAGGACGCCGTGCCGGATGCCGCGCGCGGCAACGGCGAGACCCTGCTCGCGGCCAAGGGCGTGCTGATGCAGTTCGGCGGCCTGAAGGCGCTGAACCAGGTGGACCTGACCGTCAAGCGCGGCACCATCCACGGCCTGATCGGCCCCAACGGCTCGGGCAAGAGCACCATGATGAACGTGCTGACCGGCATCTACGTGCCGACGGCCGGCTCGGTGGACTTCTCCGGCAAGTCGCTGGTGGGCCTGGCGCCGGCCGACATCGCCGCCTCCGGCGTGGCCCGCACCTTCCAGAACGTGCAGCTGTTCGGCGAGATGACGGCGCTGGAAAACGTGCTGGTGGGCCTGCACCATACCTTCAACACCGGGCTGGCCGGCATCGCGCTGCGCACGCCCGGCTGGAAGCGCGAGGAACAGCGCGCGCGGGCCCGCGCCCAGGCGCTGCTGGGATTCGTCGGCCTGGAGGACCTGGCCAGCGAGGAAGCGCGCAACCTGCCCTACGGCAAGCAGCGCCTGCTGGAAATCGCCCGCGCGCTCGCGCTGGACCCGCAGCTGCTGCTGCTGGACGAGCCGGCCGCCGGCCTGACCGCGCCCGACATCGTCGAGCTGCTGGCCATCATCCGCAAGGTCCGCGACCACGGCGTCACGCTGATCCTGATCGAGCACCACATGGACGTGGTCATGGGCGTGTGCGACACCGTGTCCGTGCTGGACTTCGGCCAGAAGATCGCCGAGGGCCTGCCCAATGAAGTGCAGAGCAACGCCAAGGTCATCGAGGCGTATCTGGGCGGCGCGACCGCTTGACGCCAAGGGGACACACGAGATGCTATCGATCAAGAATCTGGAAGCGGGCTACGGCAAGGTCAAGGTGCTGCACGGCATCAGCATGGAAGTGCCCAAGGCCAAGGTGGTCACGCTGATCGGCTCCAACGGCGCCGGCAAGACCACCACCATGCGCGCCCTGTCCGGCATGATCCGCCCCACCGCGGGCGAGGTCACGCTGGGCGGCAAGCGCATCGACGGGCTGGAATCGCACCGCATCGCGCGGCTGGGGCTGGCGCACTCGCCGGAAGGCCGGCGCGTGTTCCCGACGCTGTCGGTCACCGACAACCTGCTGCTGGGCGCCTTTCCGCGCCTGACCGGCAGCCGCCCCAAGGGCGACGTGCAGGCCGACCTGGGCCGCGCCATGGACCTGTTCCCGCGCCTGAAGGAACGGCGCGAGCAGCTGGCGGGCACGCTGTCCGGCGGCGAACAGCAGATGCTGGCCATGGCCCGCGCCGTCATGCTGAACCCGGAGCTGGTGCTGCTGGACGAGCCGTCCATGGGCCTGGCACCCATCCTGGTGGAGGAAGTGTTCCGCATCATCGCGCGCCTGAAGGACGAGGGCGTGACCATGCTGCTGGTGGAACAGTTCGCCGCCGCCGCGCTCAACGTGGCCGATTACGGGTATGTGCTGGAGAACGGGCGCATCTCGGTGCACGGCTCGGCGGACAAGCTCAAGCACGATCCGGCCGTGGTTGCGGCCTATCTCGGCGGAGGGCATTGAGCCCACCCCGAAGCGCTGCGCGCTTCCCCCCCAGGGGGGCGCCACTGCGGACCGGCGAAGCCGGCTCCGCGTAAGGACAGCCCCACCCCCGAGCGCTGCGCGCTCCCCCCTCAAGGGGGCGCCACTGCGGACCGGCAAAGCCGGCTCCGCGTGGCCTCGCTTGGGACGGGCTTGCCGGATTGGGGCGTGTCTGCTTTATTGAAGCGCATCTATTTGCGCTGACGTGCATGCTACGCGTGCAAAGGGCGGATCCCTTGCGGGATCCGCCCTCTTTTCGTGGTTGCGGCGCTTAGACGATCGTGAGCGTCACGTCGATGTTGCCGCGCGTGGCGTTCGAGTACGGGCAGACGATGTGGGCGGCGGCCACCAGTTTTTCGGCCTGGGCGCGGTCCATGCCCGGCAGCGAGATCTTCAGCTCGACTTCGATGCCGAAGCCGGTCGGGATGGCGCCGATGCCCACGACGCCGTTGACCGACACGTCCGACGGAATGGCGATCTTGTCGCGGCCGCCGACGAACTTCATCGCGCCCAGGAAGCAGGCCGAGTAGCCCACGGCGAACAGCTGCTCGGGGTTGGTGCCGGCGTTGCCGGCGCCGCCCAGCTCGCGCGGGGTGGTCAGCTTGACGTCGAGCGCGCCATCGTCGCTGACGCCACGGCCTTCGCGGCCTCCGGTGGCGGTGGCGCTGGCACGGTAGAGGACTTTTTCGATGGACATGATGGATTCCCTGTTCAAGTGGAAAACGAAGCCGCCGGGGAAGGATTCCACATCGGCGGAGCACTGCCTGGACCGCAAGGCGCCGGCCCGTTCTGGCGGCCTGGCGCGATCAAATCAGTAGTAAACGACTATATCGTGCACTACTTATAAAACGAAATCGAACACCTGTTGTACCTCCCTTTCACTGCAACGTCATCACAGGCTGGCGACCAGCTTCTCGCGCAGGCCGTGCAGCGCCCGCATCGTGTCCTGCGCCTCGTCCAGCGAGCATTGCGCGGCGGCGGCGATGGCATGCGGCACGGCCTCGGCGCGCTCGCGCAGCTCGCGGCCCTGGCGCGTCAACGCCACGATCACCTGGCGCTCGTCGGCCTGGGCGCGGTTGCGGCTGACCAGCCCCGCCGCTTCCAATCGCTTGAGCAGCGGCGTCAGCGTGGCCGAATCCAGGAACAGGCGTTCGCCGATGTCCGTGACCGTGATCCCGTCGCCTTCCCACAGCACCAGCATGACCAGGTACTGGGGATAGGTCAGGTCCAGCCCGCCGAGCAGCTTGCGATAGACCTTGTTCATCGCCAGCGAGGTCGAATACAGCGCGAAACACAGCTGGCTGTCGAGCAGCAACGGGTTGAACGCGCCTTTGGCCGGCTTGGCGAGGGACTTGGATCGGGATTTCATGGCGCAATATTAAATAGCGCGCTATTTAATGTCAACACCCGTCCGCGTCATTTTCCTTTTCATCGCCCGGCGCATCGCGGCGCGGGCCTCGCCCGCAACCAACCCCGAAGCCGCTTCAGCCTGCCACCGCCAGCCGGCGCCGTCGCCTCACGCCGCCGTCTCGCCCTCGACCGCCTCGCGGTCCGACCCGTACTGCTTCAGGCCATCCAGGTCCAACACCCGCACCGCACCATATTCCACGCTCAGCAGCCCCGCCTCTTCCAGCTTGCGCAAGGCCTGGTTGGCGCGCTGGCGCGACACGCGCGCCAGATAGCCGACCTCTTCCTGGGTGATGGCCAGCCGCATGCCCATGCCCGGGTACAGCAGCGGGTTGAACAGCTCGGCCAGGCAACGCGCCACGCGCGCGTCCGGATCCAGCAAGCGGTCGTACTCGGCCTTGCCGATGAACTGCGCCACGCGCTCGTTCAATTGATGCAGCAGATAACGGTTGAACGGGATGCTGGTGTCCAACAGCCAGTCGAACGTCGCCGCCGGCAGTCGCGCCACCACCGAATCGCGCAGCGCGACGATGTCATATTTGCGGACTTCGCGCTTGAGCAGCGAGCCCTCGCCGATCCAGCCGCCGGCCGGCACGCCGGTCAGCGAGGCGACCTTGCCCTCGGCATTGCCCACCGACACTTTCACCAGGCCGCCCAGCACGCCGATCCAGGCCTGGGCGAGTTCGCCCTTGCGCTCTATGATCGATCCGGCGCTCGCCTGCTGCACGGTAAGGTCCCGCTCGACCCGCGACTTCTGCTCGTCGTCGAGCACGCGGAACCAGGCCGCGGCGAGTTGCAGGGAGTCGGATAGCTGCATCGGGAATACCCTAAAAGTTCCTTGAATGTCGCGATGGTGACAGTTGGCGGCAACCCAACCTTATACCTTAACTCCTGCCGTAAATCTAAAACCAACTGGTCAAGCGCTCTGCCCCGGTCGCCTACTCGGCATCCGGCCCTTGCGCCCAAACCGGAGGAGACAACGTGGCACATTCTTCGCCCGCATCCGCATCGATGCCGGCCGCGTCGGACACTTTCCCGGCGCTGCTGCTCGCGCATGCACAGCAACGCGGGACGCGGCCCGCGATACGGGAAAAAGACCTCGGCATCTGGCAGACGCTGACCTGGTCGCAGGTCGCCGAGCACGTGCGCCAGGTCGCGCACGGCCTGGCCGCTTCCGGCATCCGGCCCGGCATGCACGTGGCCGTCATCGGCGAGAACCGCCCGCGACTCTACATGGCCATGATGGCCGCGCAATCGCTGGGCGCGATTCCGGTGCCGCTGTACCAGGACGCCGTCGCGCAGGAAATGGTCTATGTGCTGCAGGACGCCGAAGTCAGCGTCGCCGTGGTCGAGGACCAGGAACAGGTCGACAAGATGCTGGAGGTGCGCGAACAGTGCCCGGCATTGCAGCGCGTGGTGTACGACGATCCGCGCGGCCTGCGCCACTACGCCGACCCCATGCTGATGTCCTACGAGCAGCTGGAAGCGCTGGGCCAGGAATACGCCGCGCAGCACCCCGACTTCTTCGCCCGCGCCGTCGCGGCCGTCAAGCCGCATGATCCGGCGGCCATGTTCTACACGTCCGGCACCACCGGCAAGCCCAAGGGCGTGGTGCTCACGCACCACGCTCTGATCGACCGCGCCCGCGCCGTGTCCGAAATGGAGCAGCTGACCGACCGCGAAGACGTGCTGGCCTACCTGCCGCCGGCCTGGATCGGCCAGAACATGTTCTCGTACACGCAGCTGCTGGTCACGGGCTTCACGGTCAACCATCCCGAGTCGCCCGACACCGTCTCCATCGACATGCGCGACATCGGCCCCACCTATTACTTCGCGCCGCCGCGCGTGCTGGAAGGGCTGCTGACGCATGTGATGATCCGCATGGAAGACGCCGGCGTCGTCAAGCGCAAGCTGTTCCATGCCTGCATGAAGCTGGCGCGCCGCGTCGGCACCCGGATTCTGGACGGCGAATCCGTCGGCCTGTGGGACCGGCTGCGCTACGCGCTGGGCAACGCGCTGATCTACGGCCCGCTGCGCAACGCGCTGGGCATGAGCCGCGTGCGCGTGGCCTACACGGCGGGCGAGGCCATCGGCCCGGACCTGTTCGTGTTCTACCGCTCCATCGGCATCAACCTGAAGCAGCTGTACGGTTCCACCGAGACCTCCGTGTTCGTCTGCGTGCAGCCCGACGGCCAGGTGCGCGACGACACCGTCGGCCCGCCCGTGGCCGGCGTGGAGATCCGCGTGGCCGACAACGGCGAGATCCTGGTCAAGAGCCCCGGCCTGTTCAAGGAGTACTACCGCAACAGCGCCGCCACCGAGGAAGCGCACAGCAGCGACGGCTGGTTCCGCACCGGCGACGCCGGCTACCTGGACACCGACGGCCAGCTCAAGATCATCGACCGCGCCAAGGACGTGGGCAAGCTCGCCGACGGCAGCCTGTTCGCGCCCAAGTACATCGAGAACAAGCTCAAGTTCTTCCCGCACATCAAGGAAGCCGTGGCCTTCGGCGCCGGCCGCGAGGACGTCTGCGCCTTCATCAACATCGACCTGGAAGCCGTGGGCAACTGGGCCGAGCGTCGCGGCATGCCCTACGCCGGCTACACCGACCTGGCCAGCAAGGACGAGGTCTACCAATTGATCGCCGACTGCGTCGAGCAGGTCAACGCCGACCTGGCCAGCGATCCCAAGCTGTGCGCCTCGCAGGTCAGCCGCTTCCTGATCCTGCACAAGGAGCTGGACCCGGACGACGACGAACTGACCCGCACTCGCAAGGTGCGCCGCGCCTTCATCGCGCAGAAGTACGGCGTGCTGATCGACGCGCTGTTCGACGGCAAGCCGTCGCAGTTCATCGAGACCGAAGTGAAATTCGAGGACGGGCGCGTCGGCAGGATATCGGCCGACCTGAAGATCCGTCCGGTCAAGAAATTCCCCCCCGTCACCGCCCGAGCCGCCTGAAGGTCAGAAACATGAGCGACATCGACCGCGACCAGCGCATCGGCGACGTGATGCTGGACATGCAGAACATTTCCCTGTCCTTCGGCGGCGTGAAAGCGCTGACGGACATCTCCTTCAATGTGCGCGAGCACGAGATCCGCGCCATCATCGGACCCAACGGCGCCGGCAAGAGCTCGATGCTCAACGTCATCAACGGCGTCTACACGCCGCAGCAGGGCGGCATCTCGTTCCGGGGCGAGCGCTTCTCGCGCATGAACCCGCGCCGCGCCGCCGAGATGGGCATCGCCCGCACCTTCCAGAACCTGGCGCTGTTCAAGGGCATGAGCGTGCTGGACAACATCATGACCGGCCGCAACCTGCGCATGAAGTGCGGGCTGCTGTCCCAGGCCTTCCGCCTGGGCCGGGCCGAGCGCGAGGAAATCCAGCACCGCGAGTTCGTCGAGAACATCATCGACTTCCTGGAGATCCAGGCCTACCGCAAGACGCCGGTGGGCCGCCTGCCCTACGGCCTGCAAAAGCGGGTGGATCTGGGCCGCGCGCTGGCGATGGAGCCGCGCCTGCTGCTGCTGGACGAGCCGATGGCCGGCATGAACATCGAGGAAAAGCAGGACATGAGCCGCTTCATCCTCGACGTCAACGACGAGTTCGGCACCACCATCGTGCTGATCGAGCACGACATGGGCGTGGTCATGGACATCTCCGACCGCGTCGTGGTGCTGGACTACGGCAAGAAGATCGGCGACGGCAAGCCGGATGAGGTCCGGGCCAACGAAGATGTAATCAGAGCCTATCTGGGCGTGTCGCACTGAGGCGGAAATCATGGGATTTTTTCTAGAGACCTTATTCGGCGGCCTGATGAGCGGCATGCTGTACGCGCTGATCGGCCTGGGCTTCGTGCTGATCTTCAAGGCGTCCGGCGTCTTCAACTTCGCGCAGGGCGCGATGGTGCTGGTGGCCGCGCTGTCGATGGCCCGCTTCTCGGAGTGGTTCCCGCGCTGGCTGGGCTTTGACAACATGATCCTGGCCAACGTGCTGGCCTTCATCGCCAGCGCGGCGGTGATGTTCCTGCTGGCCGTCGCCATCGAGCGCTTCGTGCTGCGCCACCTGGTCAACCAGGAAGCCACCACGCTGCTGATGGCCACGCTGGGCATCAGCTACTTCCTGGACGGCCTGGGCCAGATCACCTTCGGCAGCTCGGTGTATTCGATCAACGTGGGCATGCCGAAGGATCCGCTGATGATCCTGGACTCGATGTTCGAGGGCGGCCTGCTGATCAACCTTGAGGATCTGACGGCGGCGGTCATCGCCGCGCTGCTGGTGGCCGCGCTGGCGCTGTTCTTCCAATTCACCTCCACCGGCCGCGCGCTGCGCGCGGTGGCCGACGACCACCAGGCCGCGCAGTCCATCGGCATCCCGCTGAACCGCATCTGGGTCATCGTGTGGAGCGTGGCCGGCCTGGTGGCGCTGGTGGCCGGCATCATCTGGGGCTCGAAGTTCGGCGTGCAGTTCACGCTGTCCACGGCCGCGCTGCGGGCGCTGCCGGTGGTGATCCTGGGCGGCCTGACGTCCGTGCCGGGCGCCATCCTGGGCGGCCTGATCATCGGCGTGGGCGAGAAGCTGTCCGAGGTCTACCTGGGGTCGCTGGTGGGCGGCGGCATCGAGATCTGGTTCGCCTATGTGCTGGCGCTGGTGTTCCTGCTGTTCCGTCCGCAAGGGCTGTTCGGCGAGAAGATCATCGACCGCGTCTAGCCGACTGGCAGAGGATACAAAACCATGTTCTACCGCGAAAACGGCCAATTCAAGACCAGCTATCGCGCCGACCAGCAGATCTTCCCGATCCGCCAGGACCGCATCTTCATCGGGCTGCTGCTGGCGGTCGCCTTCATCGCTGTCCCGGCGCTGGCCAGCGACTACCTGCTGCGCGCCATCCTCATTCCCTTCCTGATCCTGTCGCTGGCCGCCGTGGGCCTGAACATCCTGGTGGGCTACTGCGGCCAGATCTCGCTGGGCACCGGCGCCTTCATGGCGGTGGGCGCCTACGCGGCCTGGAACTTCGGCGTGCGCTTTCCCGGCATGCCGCTGATCGTGCAGATCCTGCTGGGCGGCTGCTTCGCCACCATCGTGGGCGTGATCTTCGGCATTCCCAGCCTGCGCATACGCGGCCTGTACCTGGCGGTGGCCACGCTGGCGGCGCAGTTCTTCGTGGACTGGGCCTTCCTGCGCATCCCGTTCTTCACCAACTACTCGTCCTCGGGCAACGTCTCGGTGCCGCAGCTGACCGCCTTCGGCCTGCCGGTGCAGAGCGCCATGGAAAAGTACCTGTTCGTGCTGATCCTGGTGGCGGTGTTCAGCCTGCTGGCCAAGAACCTGGTGCGCGGCGCCATCGGCCGCCAGTGGATGGCGATCCGCGACATGGACGTGGCCGCTTCCGTCATCGGCATCCGGCCGATGTACGCCAAGCTCACCGCCTTCGCCGTCAGCTCCTTCATCGTCGGCGTGGCCGGCGCGCTGTGGGGCTACATCCACCTGGGCTCCTGGGAACCGCTGGCCTTCGACCTGAGCCGCTCGTTCCAGCTGCTGTTCATGGTCATCATCGGCGGCCTGGGCTCGATCATCGGCAGCTTCTTCGGCGCGGCCTTCATCGTGCTGGTGCCGGTGGCGCTGAGCAACATCCCGCACATGCTGGGCCTGCCGCTGTCGGTGGACACCGCCGCCCACGTCGAGCACATGGTGTTCGGGGCGCTGATCGTGTTCTTCCTCATCGCCGAGCCGCACGGGCTGGCGCGGCTGTGGAGCATCGGCAAGGAGAAATTGCGCATCTGGCCCTTCCCCCACTAGGGGCGGGCTCCGCTGCGACATCGCAGGTATCGCATTACGTCTGTATTGATCATTGCCCGGCGCGGCGCCATGAGCCCGCGCCGAGGCAGCCTGAATACCCGGCTCCAGACCGGGCCAATCCCGGTGTCCCAGGGTCTACGCCCCAAGCACCACGCAGGAGGTAAATGGAGATGAAGCGTCTTAACCTGAAGTTGGCGGCGGCCGTGATGGCCGCGGCCGGCGCCGTCGGCGCCGTGGCCACCCCCGCGATGGCGGCGGAAGAGCAGTTCGTTCCGCTGCTGGTGTACCGCACGGGTTCCTTCGCGCCCCTGGGCATCCCCTGGGCCGACGGCAAGCTGGACTACCTGAAGCTGGTCAATGAACGCGACGGCGGCGTCAACGGCGTCAAGATCACGTACGAAGAGTGCGAGACCGCCTACGCGACCGACCGTGGCGTCGAATGCTATGAACGCCTGAAGAGCAAGGGCACGGGCGCATCGGGCTTCGATACGCAATCCACCGGCATCACCTTCGCGGTCAGCGACAAGGCCATCGTCGACAAGGTGCCGGTCGAGACCATGGGCTACGGCCTGTCGCAGTCGGTCGACGGCAGCGTGTTCGAGTGGAACTTCCCGCTGCTGGGCACCTACTGGACCGCCGCCGACGTGATGATCCAGGACATCGCCAAGAAAGAAGGCGGCATGGCCAAGCTCAAGGGCAAGAAGATCGCCCTGGTCTACCACGACTCGCCGTATGGCAAGGAACCGATTCCGCTCTTGCAGAAGCGCGCGGCCAAGGAAGGCTTCGAGCTGCTGCTGTATCCGGTGACCGCGCCGGGCGTGGAACAGAAGTCCACCTGGCTGCAGATCCGCCAGGCGCGTCCCGCCTACGTGCTGCTGTGGAGCGCCGGCATCATGACGCCGACCGCCATCCGCGAAGCCCAGGCCAGCGGCTATCCGCGCGACAAGATGTACGCGATCTGGTGGGCCGGCTCGGAGGGCGACGTGAAGGACCTGGGCGAAGTCGCCAAGGGCTACAACGCCATCACCATCCACAACAGCGGCGCCGAACACGACAAGGTCTATGACGATCTGAAGAAGCACGTCTACGACAAGGGCCAGGGCTCCGACAAGTCGGGCAACACCACGCTGGGCACCATCGCCCACACGCGCGGCATGATGATCTCGATGATGCAGGTCGAGGCGATCCGCACCGCGCAGGAAAAGTTCGGCAAGGGCAAGGCGCTCACGCCGGACCAGGTGCGCTGGGGCTTCGAGAACCTGAACCTGACCCAGGAACGGCTGAACCAGCTGGGCTTCGGCCAGATCATGCGTCCGGTCAAGACCTCGTGCGCCAATCACAAGGGTGATGACTGGGCCCGCATCGTGCAGTGGGACGGCGCGAAGTTCAAGGTGGTCTCGGACTGGTACCAGGCCGACAAGACCATCCTGGACCCGATGGTGACGGAAGCCGCGGCGAAGTACGCCAAGGAAAAGAACATCACCCCGAGAAAGTGTGAAGGGTAAATCCCCCCCGAAGCGCCTGCGGCGCCTCCCCCCAAGGGGGCGCCGCGGGCGCGGACCGGCGAAGCCGGATCCGCGGCGGCCCCGATTGTGGAGCACCTGTTGAACGTGCCGGGTTGTCTCCATAGGGGGCCTGCCTTCGGACAGCTTGCCAGTTTCGCAGTGCCTGTATTGATTCCGGCCGCATGCGGCCGGATGTGTACACAACGACTTTGCAGCTTTCGTATGAACCGGCGGCCGACCCCACGCGGGGCGGCCGCCACCACGCAGCAGGAACGATCATGACCGCCGCCAATACTGCCAACGCCGCCGCCGCGGACACGCCCAAGGTGCTGCTCGACGTGAACGGCATCGAGGTGATCTACAACCACGTCATCCTGGTGCTCAAGGGCGTGTCCCTGCAGGTGCCGGAAGGCCGCATCGTGGCGCTGCTGGGCGCAAACGGGGCGGGCAAGACCACGACCCTGCGCGCCATTTCGAACCTGCTCAAGGGCGAGCGCGGCGATGTGACCAAGGGTCATATCCAGTACCGCGACCAGCGCATCGAGAAGCTGTCGCCCGCCGAGCTGGTCAAGCGCGGCGTGGTGCAGGTGATGGAGGGCCGGCACTGCTTCGCCCACCTGACCATCGAAGAGAACCTGCTCACCGGCGCCTATACGCGCAGCATGAGCCGTGGCGACACCGCCGCCGCGCTGGAGCGGGTGTACCAGTATTTCCCGCGCCTGAAGCAGCGCCGCGCCAGCCAGGCCGGCTACACCTCGGGCGGCGAGCAGCAGATGACCGCCATCGGCCGCGCGCTGATGGCCAATCCCAACATGATCCTGCTGGACGAGCCGTCCATGGGGCTTGCGCCGCAGATCGTGGAAGAGATCTTCGAGATCGTGCGCGACCTGAACCAGCGCGAGCGCGTCAGCTTCCTGCTGGCCGAGCAGAACACCAATATCGCGCTGCGCTACGCCGACTACGGCTACATCCTGGAAAACGGCCGCGTCATGATGGATGGCGCCGCCGCCGACCTGGCGCAGAACGAGGACGTCAAGGAGTTCTACCTGGGCATTTCCAGCGGCGAGCGCAAGAGCTTCCGCGACAACAAGTTCTATCGCCGCCGCAAGCGCTGGCTGGCCTAGCGATACCCCCACAAGGCGGCTGCCGGGCGCGTCCCGGCGCCGCCGGCAACGACACCGCAGTACGGAACACGAGAGGGTGCGATCCCATGTCCGAGTTTTTCGATGTCCTGGAAACACGAGCGCCCGAGCAACGCGAGCGCGAGCTGATGGCCGCCCTGCCCGGCGCCATCGCCCACGCGATGGCGCGCTCGCCGGCCATTGCCGAGCAGCTGCGCGGCGTCGATCCCGCCACGGTCGATTCGCGCGCGGCGCTGGCCCGGCTGCCGGTGCTGCGCAAGCACGAGCTGCTGGAGCGCCAGCAACACAGCCGCGACGACGCCGCCGCGCCCGCCGGGCCGGTGAAGGCCTTTGGCGGCTTCTCGGCCATCGGCTGGGGCGAGGCGTTGCGCGTGTTCGCCTCGCCCGGCCCGATCTATGAACCGGAAAGCGCGCGCGCCGACTACTGGCGCTTCGCCCGCGCGCTGTACGCGGCGGGTTTCCGCGCCGGCGAGCTGGCCTACAACTGCTTTTCCTATCACTTCACGCCGGCCGGCTCCATGATGGAAACCGCCGCGCACGCCGTGGGCTGCACCGTCTTTCCCGGCGGCACCGGCCAGACCGAGCAGCAGGTGCGCGCCATCGCCGACCTGGCGCCCAGCGGCTATACCGGCACGCCCAGCTTCCTGAAGATCATCCTGGAAAAGGCCGACGAACTCGGCGTGCGGCTGGACTCGCTGCGGCGCGCGCTGGTCTCGGGCGAGGCCTTCCCGCCGTCGCTGCGCGACTGGCTGGCCGCGCGCGGCATCGAGGGCTACCAGGCCTACGGCAGCGCCGACCTGGGCATGATCGCGTTCGAGACGCCGGCGCGCCAGGGGCTGGTGCTGGGCGAGGACATCATCGTCGAGATCGTGCGTCCCGGCACCGGCGAGCCCGTGCCCGACGGCGAGGTCGGCGAAGTGGTGGTGACCACGCTGAACCCGGACTATCCGCTGGTGCGCTTCGGAACGGGGGACCTGTCGGCGGTGCTGCCCGGCGTGTCGCCCTGCGGCCGCACCAACACCCGCATCCGAGGCTGGATGGGCCGCGCCGACCAGACCACCAAGGTGCGCGGCATGTTCGTGCATCCCTCGCAGGTGGCCGATGTGCTGCGCCGCCATCCGGAAATCCTGCGCGCGCGCCTGGTCATCAGCGGCACCACCGGCGCCGACCGCATGGTGCTCAAGACCGAGTCGCGCGTGCGCGGCGAGGACCTGGCCAAGCGCATCGCCGACTCGCTGCGCGACCTGACCAAGCTGCGCGGCGACGTGGAATGGGTGGACGTGGGCGGCCTGCCCAACGACGGCAAGGTCATCGACGACGTGCGGACCTACGAATAGACGCGCGCGGCGGGCGCGGCCGTCCCCCGGACGCCTCAGCCCGCCAGCCCGCTCAGCCCCTTGACCAGCATGGCCGCCGCCACCACGGCGGCGAACAGCGCGAAGCTCTGCTGCAACCGCCTCGGCGGAAAACGATCGGCCACCGCGCGCCCGGCCAGCATGCCGGCGACGGCCGCCAGCGTGAAGGGCAGCGCGATGCGCCATTCCAGGTGCCCGCCGGCCGCCGCCGCGATCACGCCGCTGGCCGACACCAGCGCGATCACCGCCAGCGACGTGGCCACGATGGCCTGCATGGGCAGGTCGGTGGCGCGGCGCAGCGCCGGCACGATCACGAAGCCGCCCCCCACGCCCAGCAGGCCCGACAGGAAGCCCGCCGTCACGCCGGTGCCGCCCAGCGCCCGCGCGCAAGGCGCGGTCCAGCGCAAGCGGCCGGTGTCGGCGTTGAGCAGGCAGGGCGGGCAATGCGCGGGCGCTGCCGCCGTGGCGGGCTGGCCGCCGCGCCACATGCGCCAGGCCACCCAGCCCAGCACGCCCGCGAAGATCACGGCCAGCGGCGCGTTCGGCAGCCGTCGCGCGGCCCACAGGCCCAGCGGCGACACCACGATGCCGGTGGCCGCGATGAAGCCCGCCGCGCGATAGCGCACCTTGCCCGCGCGCAGCCCCAGCGCCGCGCCCAGCGCGGCAGCCAGGCCCACCGCCAGCAGCGCGATCGGCGCGGCCTGCGCCACTTGCAGATGCAGGCCGAACACCAGCAACGGCACCGCCATGATGGCGCCGCCGGCGCCGGTCAAGCCCAGGATCAGGCCCACGCAGGCGCCCAGCGCCGCGCTGGCGGCCAATACTGCTTCCATGCTTGCCCCGCCCTTCAGTTGCCCAGCGGCCGGGCCAGCCACTCGCGGCCCTTGAGCATGCCGTTCCAGTAGATCCACGGCAGCAGCGTGGCCTTGAGGAACCACGCGCTCTTGCGCGGCACGGTCGGATCCAGCGGGAAGGTGGGCAGCAGCTTGCCGCCGTAGCCGAACTCGGCCAGCACGATGCGGCCGCGCTCGACCGTCAGCGGGCAGGAGCCATAGCCGTCGTACTTCACCGGCATGGCGTAGCCGTCCATGCAGGCGATCAGGTTCTCGGCCACCGCCACGATCTGCTTGCGCGCGGCGGCCGCCGTCTTGGCGTTGCTGGCGCTGATGGTGTCGCCCAGGCCGAAGACGTTGGCGTAGCGCGGATGGCGCAGCGTGGCCGGATCCACCTCGCACCAGCCGGCGGCGTCGGCCAGCGGGCTGTTGCGCACGAAGTCATGCGGCAATTGCGGCGGCACCGCGTGCAGCATGTCGAAGTTCTTTTCCACGCGGCTGACCTGGCCCTCGGCGTTCTTCACGTCGAACCAGGCCTTGCGCGCCGGGCCGTCCACCGCCACCAGCGTGGAATTGAAGTTCAGCGCGATGCCGTAGCGCTCGACATAGCGCATCAGCGGCTGCACGAAGGTCGGCACGCCGAACAGCGCCGCGCCGGCCAGGTCGAACTGGACCTGGGCGCGGCCCAGCACGCCGTTGCGCAGCCAGTGGTCGCAGGCCAGGTACATGGCCTTCTGCGGCGCGCCGGCGCATTTGATCGGCATGGCGGGCTGGGTGAACAGCGCCTGGCCGCCCTGGAAGCCGCGCACCAGCTCCCAGGTATAGGGCGCCAGGTCATAGCGATAGTTGGAGCTGACGCCGTGCTTGCCCAGCGTGTCGGACAGGCCCTCGACCTTGTCCCAGGCCAGCCGCAGTCCCGGGCACACGATCAGCTGGCGATAGCTGACGGCGCGGCCGTCGGCCAGGCGCACGGTGTCGGACTCGGGCTCGAAGCCGGCCACGGCGGCGCGCAGCCAGGTCGCGCGCGCGGGCATCACGGCCTGCGTCGGACGCACGGTCTTGGCGACATCGAAGGCGCCGCCGCCGACCAGCGTCCACGCCGGCTGGTAGTAGTGATTGTCGCTGGGCTCGATCACCGCGATGCGCAGGCCGGGGCGGCGCCGCAGCAGGCTGGCCGTCACGCCGATGCCCGCCGATCCGCCTCCCACCACCACCACATCGAAATCGCGCTGCGCCGTCTCCGTCTTCTGCATTGTTTGTCTCCTGCGCGGCCGGCTCGCGGCCGTCTTAGCGTTTTTTCAGATAGTCGAGGGCCGAGAATAACGCCATGCCGGCCACCATGGCCGCCACGAAGATCAGCGCCTGCGGCAGGCCGGCGGCGGCGTTGACCAGCGCCGGCCCGGGACAGAAGCCGGCCAGCCCCCAGCCCGCGCCGAACACCAGGCTGCCGACGGCCAGCCGAACATCCACGCGCGCGGGCGGCGGCCAGTGCAGCGGTCCGCCGTCCAGCGCGCGGCCGCGCCGCCGCAGCCATGCATAGCCGAGACTCGCGGCCAGCACCGCGCCGGCCATCACGAAGGCCAGCGACGGATCCCAGGCGCCGGCCAGGTCCAGAAAGCCCAGCACCTTGGCCGGGTCGGCCATGCCGGACACGATCAGCCCCAGGCCGAACAGCAATCCCGCGAGCAGGGCGCTGGCGATTTTCATGTCAGGCGCCCAGCACGTGGCGCAGCACGTAGACGACGGCGAAGCCCGCCCCCATGAACAGCGCGGTGGCCGCCAGCGAGCGACGCGAACCGCGCGACAGCCCGCAAACGCCGTGGCCGCTGGTGCAGCCCGAGGCATAGCGCGTGCCCAGCCCGACCAGCAGGCCGGCGACGACCAGGCGCAGCGGCCCGGCCTCGATCGTGGCAGGCGGCAAGGCCGCGTACAGTTGATAGAACCAGGGTGACGCGCACAGGCCCAGCAGGAACGCGAGCCGCCAGCCGCCGCCCGGCGCGGGCGGCAGCAAATTGCCGACGATGCCGCTGATGCCGGCGATGCGCCCAGCCCCCAGCATCAGCAGCACGGCCGCCGCGCCGATCAGCAGGCCGCCGGCCGCGGCCGGTCCCGGCGTGAAGGCACTCCAGTCCAGATTCATGATTGGGGCATCTGATGCAGGGCATCCATGGCCTTGCCGCAATACAGGCTGGACAAGGTCTTCATCACCTGGCTGACCTCGAAGCTGGCCATCTGGTAGTAGACGTATTTGCCGTCGCGGCGCGTCGCCACCAGGCCTTCGTCGCGCAGCACGCCCAGCTGTTGCGACAGGGTGGGCTGGCGAATGCCGGTCAGCGCCTCCAGTTCGCCCACGTTGCGTTCATGGCCGACCAGCTGGCACAGCAGCAGCAGCCGGTCTTCGTTGGCCAGCGCCTTGAGCAGCGCGCAGGCCTGGGAGGCGGATTCGCGCAGCACGGCGACTTCGCATTGGGTCAGGGAGGCATTCATTTGACGGAGGGGCTATCGGTAGCGCAGGGTTTGATCATTATATTGACCGATAAAATATCAAACAATATTATTGAAAAATGTAAATTGAAGCGCCGCCCCGGCGCTTCGTTCCCATTCCGGTCCGCCCGCGCGGCCCATCCGAGCGTCCGCCATGCCCGCCATCATCCAGGCCTTCTTCGATCCGGTCACCGCCACCGTCACCTATGTGGTCCATGAAGACGCGCCGGGCGGCGCCTGTGCCATCATCGATTCGGTGCTGGACTACGACCCCAAGTCCGGCCGCACCAGCACCGCCGGCGCCGACCGCGTGATCGAGTACGTGCGCCAGCATGGCCTGCGGACCGACTGGCTGCTGGAGACCCACGCCCACGCCGACCATCTCTCGGCCGCCCCCTACCTGCAGAAGCAGCTGGGCGGCGTCATCGCCATCGGCGGCGCCATCCGCGCCGTGCAGGGCGTGTTCAAGCGCATCTTCAACCTGGAGCCGGGCTTCGCGCTGGACGGCTCGCAGTTCGGCCGCCTGTTCGCCGACGGCGAGACCTTCCGCATTGGCGCGCTGGAGGCCACCGCCATCCACGTGCCCGGCCACACGCCGGCCGACATGGCCTACCTGGTGGGCGACGCCGCCTTCGTCGGCGACACGCTGTTCATGCCGGACGTGGGCACGGCGCGCTGCGACTTCCCCGGCGGCGACGCGCGCCAGCTGTACCGCTCCATCCGGCGGCTGCTGGACCTGCCCGCCGTCACGCGCCTGTACATGTGCCACGACTATCCGCCGGCGGGGCGCGAGGCGCGCTGGCAGACCACGGTGGCCGAGCAGCGCCAGGCCAACATCCACGTGCGCGACGGCATCAGCGAGGACGAATTCGTCGCCATGCGCACCCGGCGCGACGCCACGCTGGGCATGCCCACGCTGATCCTGCCGGCCATCCAGGTCAACATCCGCGCCGGCCATTTCCCGCCGGCCGAAGACAATGGCGTGCGCTATCTGAAGATCCCGGTCGACACGCTCTGAGGCCGGCGCCCACGGCAGGCGCGCGGCCCGGATCCGGCGTCGCGCGCACTTGCGTGCGGCGGGGATATCCCGCAAGATCGCCTGATCGATACGCCTCTGTCCGCCCGCCGCGGACTCCAGCCATGTTCGCCGAAGCCGAAGCCGACCCCAGCCTGTCCAAAGAAGCCTTCAAGCCCATCGAGGCGCGCCTGCGCGTCGCCCTGCTGAACGCGCAGTACCAGCGCCTGCAGAAGGCGGAAAAATCCCTGCTGGTGGTGGTCGCCGGCATCGACGGCGCCGGCAAGGGCGCCACGGTCAACCTGCTCAACGAGTGGATGGACCCGCGCCACATCAAGACGCTGGCCTACGGCCCGCCCGAAGGCGAGGAGCTGGAACGCCCCTGGCTGTGGCGCTACTGGAAGGACCTGCCCGCCAAGGGCAGCACCGGCATCGTGTTCGGTTCCTGGTACGCGCAGCTGCTGCGCGAAACCTCGCGCAAGCGGCCCAACCAGGACACCATCGAAGCCCTGTCCGCCGCCATCCGCCGCTTCGAGGCCATGCTGACCGCCGAGGGCGTGCAGATCGTCAAACTGTGGTTCCACCTGTCCGCCGACGCGCAAAAGGCGCGCGCCGAGCGCCTTCTGAGCAGCCCCGAGACCTCGTGGCAAGTCGCCCCCGCCGACCTGAAGGTCTTCAAGAAGTACAACCGTCTGCGCAACGGCGGCCAGATCGTCATCAACCACACCGACTGCGGCCACGCGCCCTGGGTGGTGATCCCCAGCGCCGACGAGCAGATGCGCGCCGCGCGCACCGCCGAGGCCGTGCTGGCCGCCATGCGCCAGCGCAGCGTGCCGCGCATCCCGCCCGGCTTCGTGGCGCATTCGGGGCCGGCGCGCATCGTCGACCGGCTCGGCCAGCTCGACTACGAGGCCCGCATCGACCGCGAGGACTACGAGTCCGAACTCGGCCTGCTGCAGGGCCGGCTGGCCCGCGCCGCGCGTTCGAAGAGATTCCAGGACCGCTCGCTGGTGCTGGTGTTCGAGGGCCAGGACGCCGCCGGCAAGGGCGGCGCGATCCGCCGCGTCACGCATGCGCTGGACGCGCGCCAGTTCGACATCACGCCCGTCGCCGCGCCCAACAGCTATGAACTCTCGCGCCCCTATCTGTGGCGCTTCTGGCGCCAGCTGCCGCGCCGGGGCCGCATCGCCATCTTCGACCGCTCCTGGTACGGTCGCGTGCTGGTCGAGCGCGTCGAGAAGCTGGCCCGCCCCGCCGACTGGCGGCGCGCCTATGCCGAGATCAACGACTTCGAGGAACAGCTGTCGGGCAGCGGCGCGCTGGTGCTGAAATTCTGGCTGGCGGTCACGCCCGACGTGCAGCTCGAACGCTTCAAGGAACGCGAGAAATCACCGTTCAAGAACTTCAAGATCACGCCCGACGACTGGCGCAACCGCGACAAGTGGAAGGAATACGCCGCCGCCACCAACGAGATGCTGACGCGCACCGACGTGGCCCACGCGCCCTGGCACCTGGTATCGGCCAACGACAAGCGCTACGCCCGCCTGCAGGTGCTGCGCCACATCGTCGAGGCACTGGAAAACCCACGCTGATCCGCAACCGGAGGCATTGCCCATGAGCACCACGGAAATCCGCCCCGCCACCGCCGCCGACTTCGATGTCTGGCTGCCGCTGTGGAAGGGCTACCAGGACTTCTACCGCGTCGACATCGCCGACGCCGTCACGCGCAACACCTGGGATCGCCTGCTCGACCCGGCCGAGCCCATGCACGTGGCGCTGGCCTACGACGGCGGCAAGGCCATCGGCATGGTCCACTGGATCTTCCACCGCTCCACCTGGACCGCCGGCGACTATTGCTATCTGCAGGACCTGTACGTAACGCCCGAGGCGCGCGGCACCGGCGCGGGCCGCAAGCTGATCGAACACGTCTACGCCCAGGCCGCCGCCAACAATGCCGCGCGCGTGTACTGGCTGACCCACGAGACCAACGCCACCGCCATGCAGCTGTACGACCGCATCGCCGACCGTTCCGGCTTCATCCAATATCGCAAGGTGCTGCCGTGACCCGCATTCGCATCCCACGCATCCCGGCCACGATCCGGAGGAAAGCCCCGTGAGCGCCCGCGATCCCGACTGTCCGCTGTGCCAGGAAGACGGCGGCACGCTGCTGTGGCGCGGCCCGCACCTGCGCGTCATCGAGGTCAACGACCCCGACTACCCCGGCTTCACCCGCGTGATCTGGAACGGCCACCTGGCCGAGATGACCAGCCTGTCGGCGCACGGCCGCGAGCTGCTGATGAAGGCCGTGTACGTGGTCGAGGAAACCCAGCAGGCCATCCTGTCGCCCGACAAGATCAACCTGGCCTCGCTGGGCAACATGGTGCCGCACCTGCACTGGCACGTGATCCCGCGCTGGCGCGGCGACCGCCATTTCCCCGACCCGATCTGGGCCCCGGCCCGCATCGCCAAGGGCGCCGAGCCCGCCGAGTTGAAGGGCCGGCTGGCGCGCACGCAGGCGCAGCTGCCGCGCTACCGCGACCGCCTGGTCGAGGCCATGAACGCGCTGCTCTGGCATTGAACCAGGGGTAGCGTCAGCGCGACGCTACGCCGCCGTCCCGCGCCGCTCGCTCAGCCAGCGGTGGTAGACGTTTTCCACGTCCTGCGCCACGCGCGCCGGCGTGAACAGGCCCAGGTCGCGCACGCGCGCCCGGCCCGCCTCGCCCATGCGGCGGCGCAGCGCCGCGTCGCCCAGCAGCAGGTCCAGCGCCTGCGCCAGCGCGCCCGGATCATTCGGCGGCACCAGCAGGCCGCTGCGGCCCGGCATCATGGTTTCGGGCACGCCGCCCACCTGCGTGCCGATCACCGGCAGCCCCATCGCGGCGGCCTCCACGAACACCGTGCCGAAGGCCTCGCGCCGTGTCGGCAGCGCGAACACGTCGAAGGCCCGCAACGCCGTGCCCACATCCTTGCGCCGTCCCGCGAAATGGATGCGCCGCGCCAGCGCCTGCCCCAGCGCGCGCACGCGCTCGCGCAACTGCTCCGCCAGCGGCATGCCATCGCCCACCAACACCAGATGCGCGTCGGCATGGCGGCGAGACACCCGGCTGAAGGCCTCGATCAGATCCTCATGCCCTTTTTCCGCCCGCATCACCGCCACGCAGCCCACCACCTTGGCCTCCGGCGGAATCGACAACTCGCGGCGCAGGCAGGCGCCCGGCCGGTCCGGTGGCAGGGACACCGGCGAATGGATCACCTCGACCGCCTCGGGCCGCGCGCCGCCTTCCAGCAACTGGCCGCGCACATAGCGGCTGACGGCGATCACGCGGTGCGCCAGCCAGGTATAGGCGTACAGCGAGTGGATCGGCTTGGCCAGGTGGCGCGTGCGCACGATCAGCGGCGTGCCGGCTAGCCGCGCGCCGATGGACGCCAGCACGGTGTCGCGCCGGCTGTGCGTGTTCAGCACATCGAAGCGCCCGCCGCGCAGCACCCGCCGCAGCGCCGACACGCCGCGCAGGAAATTCACCGGCCCGTCCATCAGCAGGTTGTGGACCTTGAAGCCCGCCTCGCGCAGCCGGCCGCCCAGCTCGGCCTGCGGCTGGCACACGGCCTCCAGGTGATGGCCGCGCTCGCGCATCGCCACCATCTCCTTGTAGATGCAGAACTCCTGCCCGCCGAACGAGGTGGCCGCCTCGGTGTGCAGGATGCGCAGGCCGGAAAGGCCGGCGGATTCGGCCACGCAAGCGCGAGTCCGCGCCTGGCTGCTGAACGGATCGAACGCGCTCGCCTCGCCAGGACCGGCGTCGATCCCGTCCTCCGCGTCGCTCCAGCGTCGTCCCTGCCACAACAGATAAGCCTCCAGATAACGGATCTCTTCCGGCTCCAGCATCGCCAGCCCCGGCTGGCCGTCGCCCAGCGCCTCGAACTCCGTGGCGGCCAGCCGGCGTCCCCATCCCACCTGGACCTGGCCGTCGCGCGACAGGCTGAACCCCGCCCCGCCCCGGGCCCAGGCCTGCAGGCGCGGACCGGGCAGCAAGGTATCCAAGCGATAGCCGCCCGGCAGTTCGGACAGCGCCCGACCGGCGCCGGAACCGACATTTGTGCTCAACACTTCCGGGCCGGCATCCACCAGCAGCGGCGCGCCTCGCGCCCCCGGCCGCTGGTAGCTGAGCGTCTGGATCGCCGGCAGGCGGGCCAGCAGCGGCGTCCTTGACGCCTGGGTGGCATGCGGGTTGCGGGAGGAGGATGACATCGGCGGCGGTCCTGAAAAAAGCCAGGGCGGCGTGGACAGGCGCGGCGAATGCGCCGCCGCCTGCCGCGTGCGCCCAGAGGAAACGCTGGCGATGGTAGCGGGAGACCCGTAATTAAATTAGCGCCCTGTTCGCACAAATTTCACGGAACATGCATGATCTTGTGGAACAAATTCTTCATCTTTCAGGTAGAATTCAGCTTTCGTGCGCCCGCGATCCGACTGCGGGCGCAACCCGTCCGGCCCGCGCCGGACGCCTCGCGCGCCGTCCCGCCAGACCACGCGCATTCCCGGCGCCCGCCGCGCCAAGTAAGCTTTGCCAGGGATCCCGGCGCCTTCCGGCTGCCGCCCGCCCAGGCGGCGGATCCGCCCGGCAAGCCATCCTCAACCCGAACCACGGCATGGAGCCGCCGCCCCTCGCCGTCGCCGTTCGCCGCGCACTCACCGAAAGGTAGTAAAGGAGTCCACGTGAGCCATCCGGCCCCTCCCGCCCCGCGGTCCGCCTCGTTCCTGCAGGCGTTCCTGAAATCCGAAGCCCTCGGCGGCTACGTCCTGATGCTCGCCGCCCTGCTGGCGCTGCTCGTCGCCAACAGCGGGCTCGCGCCAGCCTACTTCGACGCGCTGGGCGCCAAGCTCGGCTTCAGCCTGGGCCCCGTCGTCCTCAAGGAATCCGTGCTGCACTGGATCAACGACGGCCTGATGGCCGTGTTCTTCCTGCTGGTCGGCCTGGAGATCAAGCGTGAAGTGCTGGACGGCCAGTTGCGCGGCGCCTCGCGCATCGTGCTGCCCGGCATCGCCGCGCTGGGCGGCATGATCATGCCCGCCCTCATCTATGTGCTGATCAACCTGGGCAGCCCCGGCACGCTGCGCGGCTGGGCCATTCCCGCCGCCACCGACATCGCCTTCGCACTGGGCATCCTGGCGCTGCTGGGCAGCCGCGTGCCGACCTCGCTCAAGATCTTCCTGACCGCGCTGGCCATCCTGGACGACCTGGGCGCCATCATCATCATCGCGCTGTTCTATACGTCGCAGCTGAACCTGTTCGCGCTGGGCATGGCCGCCGCGCTGCTGGCCATCCTGTTCTGCCTGAACCGCGCAGGCGTGTTGCGGCTGACGCCCTACCTGTTGCTGGGCGCGGTGCTGTGGTACTTCGTGCTGAAATCCGGCGTGCACGCCACGCTGGCCGGCGTGGCGCTGGCCCTGGCCATCCCGCTGCGCCCGCAAAACCAGGGCGCGCCCGCCGCGCACTCGCCGCTGCACGCGCTGGAACACGCGCTGCACAAACCCGTGGCGCTGCTGATCGTGCCGATCTTCGGCTTCGCCAACGCCGGCGTGTCCTTCGCCGGCATGGGCCTGGACAGCCTGGCGCAGCCGGTGCCGCTGGGCGTGGCGCTGGGGCTGTTCCTGGGCAAGCAGCTGGGCGTGTTCGGCTTCGCCTGGCTGGCCATCAAGGCCGGCGTGGCGACCCTGCCGCGCCACGCCAGTTACGCGCAGCTGTACGGCGTGGCGCTGCTGTGCGGCATCGGCTTCACCATGAGCCTGTTCATCGGCGCGCTGGCCTTCACCGATCCGGCCGCCGTGGACGCCACCAAGCTCGGCGTGCTGACCGGCTCGCTGGCCTCGGCCATCGTCGGTTTCGCGCTGCTGCGCGCGAGCGGCGGCGCGGCGCCGGCGGCGACATCCGCCGTCACCGCTCAGGCCCGCTAGCGTCATCACGGGCACTCCAGGCGTTGCGGTAGACTGGCCGCAACGCCCACCCAGGAGCGGCCATGAAAGCGCCCGCGATCTCCCTCCAACGCATCTACGAAGGCACCGGCCCGGACGAAGCCTACAAGGCCCTGGTCGACCGCATGTGGCCGCGCGGCCTGCGCCGCGCCGACCTGGGCCTGGACGAGTGGGCGCGCGACATCGCCCCGTCCACCGAACTGTGCAAATGGTTCGGCCACGTCGACGAACGCTGGGACGAATTCCGCCAGCGCTACAACGCGGAACTGGCCGCGCCCGAACAACAGGCCCGCATGAGCGCGCTGCTGCAAGCCGCCGGCAAGAGGCCGCTGACCTTGCTCTATGGCGCGCGCAATACTGAACACAACCAGGCCGTGGCGCTGCGCGAAGCGCTGCTGGCGCATGCGCGCAAGGGCGGCGGGCGCGCGGCCTGATACCCGCTCCGCCAGCGCCACTCTTCGGGCGCACTCGCGCCGCTATGCCTGCGGGCGCAATCTTTCACATCCTTAACGTAAGATAGGCGCGGCTTGAGCCCCGCACCGCAACCCCGCAGAGCATCGATGGACTTCGACTTCAAGACCGCTACGCCAGAACAACTCAGGGCGCGCTACAACGATATCGCCACGGAAATGCGCGAGACCCAGTTCCTCTCCAAAAAGGAACTGGACCACGTACCGCACATCCTGCAGGATGGCGAACAAGTGCTGGCCTTCGCCACGGGCTTGATGAACAACGACACCTGGCTCATCACCCTGACCGACCGGCGCATCATTTTCCTGGACAAGGGCATGGTCTATGGGCTGCGCCAGGCCGTCATAGACCTGGACAAAGTCAGCTCCGTCTCCTTCACCACCCGCTGGCTGTTCGGCGACATCCACATCCGGGACAGCTCCGGCACCTACCAGATCACCAACGTCTGGAAGAAATCGATCGTGCCGTTCACCAACCGCGTGCAGCAGGCCGTGGACGCGCGCAAGCCAGCCAACAACCCCGTGCCGGTCTACCTCGTGCCGCCCCCGCTACCCGACAGCGACGCGGCGTCCGACGCGCCCCTTGCGCTCGCGCCACCCGCCGCCCCCGCCGCCGCCGAGGAGGACATCATCGAGGCTGCGGAAGTGGCTGGCGCATCCCGCGCCCACGACACGATCTCCGTTGCCGCCGGGATACCCGAAGCAGCACACGCGCCCCAGGCTTCGGCCTCACCCGTGACGCCGGCAAGTCCGGCTTCTCAGGTACGCAGCGATGACGAGATCATCAGCAAGCTGGAACGGCTGTCTGCCTTGCGCGACCGAGGCGTCCTGACCGACAAGGAATTCGCGGCTCAGAAAACGCGCATTCTGGGCGCCTGATCGATGAAACTGCTCATCGTCATTCTCGCCATCGGCCTGCTCGTACTAGCCTATTTCTGGATGGGCGTCGCGCTGAAATTCCTGCTGCTCTGGTGGATGAGCTTCGTCTTCGGCATCCCGCTGCTGTACATCGGCCTCACCTTTGGCTGGCTAGGCGCGATCGGCGCTGTGCTGGGTGCAGTGCTACTGCTCGCCATCACCCTGAGTTGGCAAAACTCGCACACTTGCCAGGTGC
>NZ_JBICCO010000051.1:0-46691 GCF_043119405.1 Achromobacter sp. 413638 | reverse complement strand
CCCCCCCCCCCCCCCCGCGCCCCGCCCCCCCCCCCCCCCCCCCCCCCCCCCCCCCCCCCCCATGGTCTGGCCGGGCGGCGACGCCGTGGGCGCGCGGGTCCGGCGCTAGACCGCCGTGGTCTCTTCCTCCAGCGGCCGCCGCTCCTTCACGTTGAAGCGGCCTTCATAGATGGCGCCCTGGCGCGTGTGCGGGCCGACGTACTGCACGTATAGGATGGCGCCCGTCTCCACGGTTTCCAGCGCGCTTTCGAAATGGGGATCGGGATGGAAGATCATCGCGCCCTTGCCGTACAGCTTGCCCTCGATGCGGAACTGGCCTTCCAGGATGTACCAGACCTGCGCGAAGTAGTGGTTGTGCAGCGGATGCCCCGAGCCCTTCTCGTAGCGCACGATGCCGGCGTTCGGGATGGTCGGATCCTCGGCGGTCGGGTGGAACATCATCTTGGCGTACTGGCCTTCGTAGCGCAGATTGGTCCACTCCAGGTCGTCCTGGTGGCAGGCGCGCATGCCCTGGTGGTCCTCGGTCAACGGGCCGCCGCGGCCGCCTTCATTGAGGATGCGCTTGCCGGTGATGGGGTCGATATTGCTCATGTGCCTCTGGCTCCTTGTGTGTTGAAAGTCGTGATCCTGTCCATGACATCGATCAAATGGGATCCCATTTTTATTTAACGGGATCCTACAAGGCGCGTGGAGCGGCTGATATCGGGTCTAACCCTTAGGGTGGGCGGGGATGGAAGTGAGTCTGGCGCGGGCACGCGGTGGAGGCCTTTGGCCCCAGGGCCGCCGGGCTTGCCGGCCGGCCCGCGTTGTCGCGCCTAGTGCCCGAACAAGGGCTGTTGGCGCGGACTGAACGCGCTCAGGTCCACGCCGGCCTCGCGCAAGCGCTGCAATACGGCGTTCTTGTGCCCCAGGCTCGGCAGCTTGACCGCCGCGATGGACGCCCCGCAGCGCGCCTCGTCGCCGGGACAACCGCTGCCGGCCGGCAGTTCCTGCGCGTACAGCGAGATGTTGATCGCCAGCGTGGCGACCTTTGCATCGGTCGGCTTGCCCTGGTAGAACGCGGCCAAGGCGTTCTTGAGCCTTGCCGCCTCGCGCTCGGCGACGGCGGCGGCGGGCTCGCAGCCGCTGAAGCTGAGCGTGTCCTTGGCCAGATCCATCTTGCCGCAGACCAGGGCCAGCGCCTGACCGGCCTTGGGCTTGCCCGCCAGGGTCTGGCCCGGCGCCAGGCGCGCGCGCACCTTGGGCGCGGCGGTATCGGCGAAATCGAACCACTCGCCCTGCCCCGCGACGCTGCCCGTGGCGGCCAGCGCGCCCGACAGCAGCAGCGGCTGCTTCAGTTCGGGCATCCTGGCGTTGCGGTCGCGGGCGGCCATTGCCTGCGAAGCCGACGCGGCCGTCACCGGGACGATACCTTGCGACTCGCCCACGAAGCTATGGCCACCGGTGGAGAACGAAACCACTTCATCGCGCAGCACCGCCTCCAGCACCGCCTGTTCGGTGGCATTGGGAACATAGGCCGCGTCCGCGGGCACGGACCAGGAGACGCACAGCAAGGCGAGGAGTTTCTTCATGAAGAGCATGCGTGGCGATAGATCGAGGCCGCAAGCTTAACCCGCACCGGCCGCCTCCCGTTCCATCATTGCCGTCATTGCGCCGCCGCGTCCGTTGCTGTGCAGGCAGCGCCCTTATCCACGCGTGCGCCCCGGCCGCAGCGCCGCCAGCAGCGCGCCCAGCCGCCGTAGCCGCGCCTCGTCCACCGCGCTGTAGCCGATCACCACGCCCGGCGCCGGCGTCGCCTTGCGCGCGAACTCGGCCACGTCCTGCACGCCGACGTCGGCCTTGCGGCCCGCCTCGACCACCTGCCGCGCGTCCCAGCCCGGCGGCAGCCACCACAGCAGATGAAAACCGGCGTGCTCGCCGCTGACGCGCAAGGCCTCGGCGCCCACAGCCTGGCGAAGCGCCTGCAGCGCCGCGTCGCGCCGGCGCGCATACACGCCGCGCGCCTTGCGCACGTGGCGCGCGAAGCCGCCGTCTTCCAGGAAGCGCGCCAGCGTCATCTGTTCGATCAGGCTGCCCGACCGCCCGGTCTTGCGCCGCGCCTCGGCGAAAGCGGGCGCCAGCGCCTTGGGCACGACGGCATAGCCGATGCGCAGGGCATTGAACAAGGTCTTGTTGAAGCTGCCGCAGTGGATGACGCGGTCCGCACCGTCCAGGCTTTTCAAGGCCGCCAGCGGCGCGCCGTCGTAGTTGAATTCGCTGTCGTAATCGTCCTCCACGACCCAGACGCCGGCCTGCGCGGCCCAGTCCAGCAGTTCCAGGCGACGCGACACGGGCATGGTGATGCCGGTGGGCGACTGGTGCGCGGGCGTCACATGGACCAGCTTCACGCCGCGCAGGCGGCGCGCCCGCGCCACGGCAAAGCCCTGGCCATCGATGGGCAGCGGCACCACGCCCGACGTGTAAGGACGGTAGATCGGCACCGCATTCACATAGCCGGGATCCTCGATCAGCACCTTGTCGCGCGGCGTCAACAGGATCCGGCCGCACAGGTCCAGGCCGTCGCGGATGCCGGACAGCACCACGACCTGCGAGGCATCGCAGACGATGCCGCGCGCCGCCCCCAGGTAGCGCGCGATCTGTTCGCGCAGCGCGGGCCAGCCCTGCGGCTCGTCGCGTGTCAGCTGGGCCGGCGTCAGCTGTCGGGCGCTGACGGCCAGCCCCTTGCTCCAGGCCGCCATGGGAAACAGCGCGGCGTCGGCGCTGCGCGAGGCGAATGGCGGTTCGGCGGACTCCGCCTGGTCCGCCGGCGTCACCGGCTGCTCATGCGGCAGCGGGCGCGCCGGCCGCCCGGCCGAGAGACGGGCCGGGGCGAGCGCGGCCTTGCCCGTCTTGTCCCTGGCATCCGCGCCCAAGGACGCCCCGCTCTCTCCTGGCAGTCCCTTGCGGAAGAAGTTGTCTGGAATGACGGCCGCCACATATGTGCCCGACCCGACCGTGCCGGCCGTGTAGCCTTCGCCGCGCAGCTGGTCGTAGGCCGCCTCGACCGTGGACCGGGCGATGCGCCAGCGCTGCGCCAGGCTGCGCGTGGACGGCAGGCGCGCGCCGGACGGCAGCGCGCCCTTGAGCACGCGCTCGCGGATCTGGCGATAGACCCAGGCCTGCTTGGATTCGCCATCGCGCGGCGGGTCGACGGGCAGGTCCAGGCTGGCCTCCTGGCGTCGGGCGGACGCGGGTGTCCCTGATGACGCGGATGACATGGATGGCATATTCATGGCGGCGACTCGCGCACTCTCCTTCCCTGCCAACCGGCAACGGCGATCCGCGCCTTACGGCCCGGATCCGGCCAGGAGCCGGTCGGAAAAGTGGCTTGCTGATATTGATAAAAATGGCTCTATTTGAAAAGCCATTCTATCGATAAATTGCCCGCATGGCCCCATCGGGGCAAACCTCCTGGAATCCGCGATGAACCCGTTCGCCCCCTGTCACACCATCACCGTCGATACCGGCGCCTTCTCCACGGACGGCAGCGCTTCCATCCTGGACGCGGCGCTGGCCCAGGGCGCGCAGGTACCCTTCTCCTGTCAGCGCGGCGAGTGCGGCTCGTGCCGCGCCACGGTCCTGGAAGGCCGCTACGAACGCATCGCGCCGGCCAACGAACGTTCCTATGTCACCGCCGACGACGAGCTGCTGATGTGCCAGTGCCGCGCGGCCGGCGATCTGCGCCTGACATTTCCGCACTGGCAGGCGCCGGCCCGGCCGCCCGAGCCGCGCCGCGCGCGCGTGGTGTCGCGCCTGCCGCTGGCGCCAGGCGTGACGCAGCTCATCGTCGAAATGGAGGACGCGCGGCCCTACGCCTGGCTGCCGGGACAGCATGTGCAGCTGCTGCTGGAAGATGGCGTCCGACGCAACTTCTCCATCGCCAACGTGCCGGTCGCCGCTACGCCGGACTCTCTGGCTTCGGTCGCCACGGCTTCGGTCGCCACAACGGCAAGCCCCGCTGCGTCGAGCGCCACGATGTCGGGCGGTTCCGCGCCGAACGTCGCCGAGCGCGATGCGTCCGGGCCGGTCCGGCTGGAGTTCCACATCCGCCGCATGCCCGGCGGCGTCTTCACCGACGGCATCCTGCCGCGTCTCGCACCGGGCGACACGCTGACATTGGAAGGCCCGCTGGGCGCCTGTGTCTGGCCCGGGGATGGCTGGCGCAACGGTGCGCCGGGCAGTTTGCCGAATGGTTCATCGAATGGTTCACACAACGGCGCGGACCATCTGGTGCTGCTGGCCACCGGCACGGGATTCGCGGGCGTGTTCCCCATCCTGATGGCGGCGCTGCACGACCGGCGCATGGCATCGGTGACGCTGTACTGGGGCGGCCGCACGCCTGACGACTGCTACGCCGCGCCGCTGCTGAATGCGCTGCAAGGCAAGCATGCGGGCCTGCGCTGGCATGCCGCGCTGTCGGACACGACGCGGGAACACGCCGTCGAGCTGGACGGCGGCGGCGCGCGGACGCGAGCCAGCGCATCCACGCCGCCGCGCGTCCAGGACCTGGCGCTGGCCGCCGGCCACGACTGGACCCGCAGCGTGGTCTACGCCTGCGGCAATCCCGCGATGGTGCGCGAGGCCCGCGCCCGGCTCGTCGAGGCGGGCCTGCCGCCCGCCCGCTTCCTGTCCGAAGCCTTCCTGCCCGCGACCGCCGGCGCAGCCATCGATGCGCCGCCGCGCCACGAACATGCCTGGGAACGCGTCGGCCAGCGCTTCACGATGGCGGGCATCCTGGACGCGCGCCAGCGCTCCCTGGACGCCGTGCGCGACATCGCCGCGCTGATCCGCCCAGGCATGACGACGCGCGACGCGGTCAACACCGCCGACGCCCATCTGCGTGGCATGGGCGCCTCGCACAACTGGCATCCCACCTATGTGCGCTTCGGCGTCGACACGCAGTCGCCAGCCGTGCAGCCAACGGATTTCCAGCGCGTGCTGCGGGATGACGACACCTTCGTGGTCGACATCGGCCCGGTCTGGGACGGCTACGAAGGTGATTACGGCGACACCTTCGTCACCGGGCGCGACGACGCCGGCGCGCGCTGCGCCCGCGCCGCGCGCGAGGTCTTCCGCCGCGCCCGGCTCGACTGGCTGGCCGGCGCGACCGGCGAGGCGCTGTACGACCGCGCCGACGCCTATGCCCGCGAATACGGCTGCGCGCTGGTGCGCGAGATCCCTGGCCACCGCGTCTCGGATTTTCCTCACGCCCTGTACGGCAAGCACAAGCTGGCGCACGCCGACTTCGCGCCCGCCGACGGCATCTGGGTGCTGGAGATCCAGGTGCGCGACCTGACGCTGCCGGTCGGCGCCTTCTATGAGGACGTGTTGCTGCGCGAGGCCTGAAGCGGCGCGCGCCGGGCCTTTTCCGGCCCTCACGCTTGCGCTTCAGTCACCCCGTCGCGTTGCAGATCCCGCCGGACCTTCGCGCTTCAGTCCGGCAGTTGCGGCTCCACCAGCCGCTTGAGCTGTTCCAGCGATTCCTGCCAGCCCAGGTAGCACATCTCCGTCGGGATCATCTCGGGTATGCCTTCCTGCACGATGCTGATCTCGGTGCCGCAGGACACCTCGCGCAACGTGACGCGAGTCCGCATCTGGCCGGCCATGTTGGCGTCATCGAACTGATCCGAGTAGCAGATGACCTGGTTCGGCACCAACTCCAGATAGGTGCCGCCAAAGGAATGGCCGTGCCCCGTCCCGAAATTGCGAAAGGTCATGCGGTGCTTGCCGCCGACCTTGGCGTCCAGTTCATGCACCTGGCACAGATAGCCATAGGGCGGCAGCCATCGCGCGACCGCGTCGCGGTCCAGGAAGGCGTTGTAGACGCGCTCGGCGGGCGCGCGCAGGACACGGTGCAGGGTGACGGTTCCGGTAGCCATGGAAAGCTCCTTCGCAAAGAGTGGGTCGTATTGGCACGACGATTGGCGGCAGGGAAAATCGACAGGTCTGAACCTGGGACAAACCCTAGACCGCCCAAACCGACCCTGATCGGGGCGGCCCCAGCAGATTCGCATCGCGCGCCAGCAGCCAGCGGCCGTGCTCGCGCCTCAGAATGTTCAGCGTGTGGCCATCGCGCGTGATGGCGGGCGATCCGTTGGCGGGCGTCGCCACGAAGGTGCGGCGGTCGATGTCACAAGCCACGACGGCGCTGATGCCCGGCCCGCCTCCGCTGCGCCCAAGCCAATGCAAACGGCCGCCACGGTCGGGAATGTCGCAGACCATCGTGCCCAGACCATAGTACATCCGGGGCTGGAAGCCCCGGCGCGGCATTCACCAGTTGATCCGCACTCCCAGGTTGCCCTGCACCGTTTCGCGCCGCTCGCCGCCCAGGTTGAAGCCATATCCCGCCGACGCGTAGACGCTGACCCGCTCGCTGGCCTTGACCGAGACGCCCAGTCCCAGGCGCGCCTGGGTGCCGCCCATGGCCGACGTGCTGGTGGTGCCGCCGCTGAAGTCGACCTTGTCGCGTCCGCCCAGCGTGTGCTCCAGGTCCGCCCGCACATAGGGCTTCCAGGTGGCGCCCTTGGCCTGGTACTCGCCCTGCAGCCGCGCGCCGACGCGGCCGATGAGTGCGTTCTTCGGCGCGAAGGACACGTCGGACGCGGAATCCCTGACCGAATCGATGCGGGTATTCTGGTAGATGATCTGCGCCTGCGGCTCCAGGCTCAGGTTGGGCTTGAGCGCGATCGGCAGTCCCGCTTCGACCGACGCGGTGAAGGCGCGGCCCTTGGTGGACGAGGTATCCCCCGCCGTGGACTTGGGATTGACTTTCAGGTGGCTGCCCATGATGACGGTGTCGGTGTACCAGCCGCCCGGCCCGATGTGCGTCCAATAGCCGCCCAGGCTGTAGGAATCGATGGCGAGCTTGCCGGCGCGGTAGCCGCGTTGCCCCATCGCGTCGCCGCGCACGTCGCCGTCGGCGCGCGCGTAGCCCAGGAACACGCCGTAGCGGTCCTGGTGGCCGCTGTCGCCAACGCGCGCATACAGATCCTGGCCGGCCTGCATGCCGAACACATTGCCGCTGAACGACTGGCTCACCGTGCCGTCGCGACGCTCCGAGAAATGATCGCCCCAGGTGCGCGCCCAGCCCGCCGGCAGCCGGCCGGCGCCGGTCAGCAGATCCTGGTTGCCCTGGCGGTCATGGAAGGTGCCGATCTGCTGCACCGCCAGCTCGCGCGCCAGCGACGGCACTTCGGTATAGATCGACACGCCGGGCCGGTAGATCGGCTTGGGATCGACGACGGGCGTCAGCTCCGAGCGCAGGTACCAGTTCTGCTCGGTGCCGGGCGTCACGCCGCCTCGGAACAGCATGTACGAATAGGCGCCCGCGTAGATCCCGCCGCTGGTGAAGGCGCCGGGCGCGGTGGTGCCGCCGTTGATGGCCTGCACCACCTGGATGCCGTCGCCGGTGGTCTTGGCGCCGGGCCCGGCCTTGTTGGCGATGCGCAGCGCCGTCGCGCCCGTTGCCGCGCCGCCGTCCACCACCAGCTTGTCCGACGGCGAAGCGTCGGCGCCCAGGTAGGTGTTCAGCGACAGCACGCCTGACTGGCCCAAGTAATTGCCGGTGACGGTTAGGCGATTGCCGGGATTGGCCCCCGCCAGGTTGACCGTGCCGCTATTGGTCAGGTTGCCGGTGATGACGAAGGCCCCCGCGCCGCCGCCCAGGCCGGGCAAGGCATCGGCCACCGCCAGCGTGCCGGCGTTGCTGACGTTGCCCTTGACGCTGCCATAACCGCCGAACGTCGCGCCGCCCTGGACCATCACCGGGCCGCCGTTGATCGCCGCGTCGGCATGCGAGGCATCGCCCACGGCCAGCGCGCCCGCCGCCACCGTGGTGCCGCCGGTGTAGCCGTTGATGGCGTTGAACACGGTCGTGCCCCCTCCCTGCTGGATCACCTGTCCGCTGCCGTTGATCACGTCGGTCTGGACATAGCGGTCCGCGCGGTTGAACGCCAACACGCCATCATTGCTGACCGTGCCCATGATGTTGCCGCTGACGCCGCCATTGCCCACCTGCAGCGTGCCAGCCTTGATGATGGTGACGCCGTCCCTGACGACGGTGCCGCTGCCATAGCTGTTGCTGCCCGTCAGGATCGCGGTGCCGGCGCCCAGCTTGGTCAGCGAACCGGCGCCGCCGATATTGCCGGCCAGCGTCAGCGTGGTGCCGGCCAGCGGTTCCACGCTACCGCCTTGCGCGCCCAGGGTGATGGCGCGCGATTGCGCGAGGCTTTGCGTGGTGCGCAAGGTGCCGGCGTTCATGCCGATGGCCGTGCCGGCCGGCCCCAGCGCGCTATCGCTGGCGATCTGCACGGTGCCGCCATTGATGTCGGTGCCGCCCGTGTAGGTATTGGCGGCGTTCAGCACTAGGGTGCCCAGGTCGGTCTTGACCAGCCGCGACGCGCCGGTCAGCACGCTGTCCACGGTGGTGACGTAGCCCGCGCCCAGGCTGCTGCCGTCGCCGACGCGGAGGGTCGTGCCGCCGCCGGCGTCCGGCACCAGCTCGATGGCGCCGCCCAGCAGGCGATAGCCGTTGCTGGCGAATTGCATGCCGCCGCTGCGCACCTGGCCCAGGCTGTTGTCCACGGTGACGTTGCCGGGCGCGGCCATGAAGATGGCGAAGGTGGCGTCGGCATACGGCGCGTTGGGCACGCCCAGCGAATTGGTCCAGTTGTCGTTGCCCGCCGGGTTCTGCCACAGGCCGTCGCCACCGTCGACCGTGCCGTTGTTCTTGCCCGCCACGGCCGCGCCGTCCCAGAAGTTCAGGTTCAGGCCGGCGGTGTTGACCAGGTTGACCTGCTTGGCGACGGCCGTCTGGACCGAGAACGACGGCGACGGAATCGTGCCGATGGCCAGGCCGTTGTTGGTCAGCGCGCCGTCGTAGCTGATGACGCGGTAGACGCCCGGATCGAAGCTGCCGCCGGGCGGCGTGGCCACGTTCAGCGTGCCGTCCAGCACCAGGTTGCCCTTGACGATGGTCAGGTCGTTGAGCGGGCCGCCCACCACGCCGGCCTGGCCGAAGTTGTAGGCCAGCTTGGCTGCGTTGCCGAGCGTCAGGTTTCCGTTGATGGTCAGCGTGCCGGGCGCGCCGGTGGTGTCGCCGGGCGCCAGGGTGCCAGCCACGAGCGCGTCTCCGCCGATGATGCCGGTGCCGCCCAGCGTGGCGGTCGGCAGCACGAATGTCTGTCCCGTGGCGGCAGTCTGGTCGCCGTTGATATAGAGGGATCCGAAATTCACCAGCGTCGGGCCCGCATAGGCGTTGTTGCCGCTGAGCACCGTCTGGCCGGCGCCCTCTTGCACCAGCTGGCCAGTGCCCGAGATCAGGCCGGTCATCAGCACCTCGTTGCTGCGCTCGATCACCAGTCTCGAGTTGTTGAGGATGTCGCCGGTCACCGAGCCGGTGGTGCCGCCGGCGCCCAGCCGCAGGGTGCCGGCGGAAATGACGGTGCCGCCGCTGTAGGTGTTGTCGCCGGTCAGGAAGGTGTCGCCCACGCCCTGCTGCACCAGCTTGCCGCTGCCGCGTATGGGGCCGGCGAGCACGACGTTGTTATTGCGGTCCACGACCAGCGTGCCGGCGTTCGAGATCGGGCCGGCCACGCTGCCCGTCCCGCCGCCATTGCCCAATTGCAACGTGCCGGCCGAGATCGTGGTGCCGCCGGCGTAGGTGTTGTCGGCGGTCAGCACCGTGGTGCCGGCGCCGGCCTGCGTGACCGCGCCGCCGCCGCTGATCAGGCCGCCGAAGGTGTACGCGTCGGCGCGGTTGAACACCAGCGCGCCGTTGTTGGCGACGTCGCCGACGATGCTGCCCGTCGTGCCGCCCGCGCCCAGTTGCAGCGTGCCCGCCGAGATCGTGGTGCCGCCCGTGTAGTTGCTGTTGCCCGTCAGCACCGTCGTGCCGCTGCCCTGCTGCGTGACGCTGCCAGTGCCGCTGATGAGGCCGCCAAAGGTGTAGGTATCGCCGCGGTTGAACACCAGCGCGCCATTGTTGGTGACGTTGCCGCTGATGCTGCCCGTCGCCCCGCCCGCCCCGAGCTGCAAGGCCCCGGCGGAAATCAGCGTGCCGCCGGTGTAGTTGCTGTTGCCGGTCAGCACGGTGGTGCCTGAGCCCATCTGTTCGACGTTGCCCGCGCCGCTGATGATGCCGCCGTAGGTATACGTGTTGCTGCGGTTGAACGCCAGCGTGCCGCTGTTGCTGACGTTGCCGAGGATGCTGCCCGCCGTCGAGCCGCCCGCGCCCGAGCCCAGCTGCAACGTTCCGGCGGCAATCGTGGTGCCGCCGGCATAGGTGTTGTCCGCGCCCAGGATCAGCGTGCCGGTGCCCAGCTTGCTCAATGCGCCGCTGCCGCTGACGGCGCTGGTGATGCCGAAGTTGGTGCCCGCCGCGACATTGAAGCTGCCGCCGCCCGCGCCCAGCGTGGTGGCGCGCGCCGTGTCGAACGTCGCAGTCGTGGCCAGCGTGCCGCCGTTGAGCGACAGCCCGCCCGCCAGGGCGCCCATGTTGCTGTCCTGCGAGACCTGCAGCGTGCCGCCGTTGACGGCCGTGCCGCCGGTGTAGGTATTGATCCCCGACAGCACCAGCGTGCCCAGGTCGGTCTTGACCAGCTTGGCCGCGCCGTCGAGCACGGCCGAGATGGTGGCCGTATAGCCGGCGCCATCGGCCGAGCCCGCGCCCACCCGGATGACGGCCTCGTTGGGACCGCCGCCGCCCGTGGGCGTGCCGGTCAGGGTCAGCTTGTCGCCGGCGGCATTGCCTTGCAGCACATAGCCATCGGTGGCGAACTGCATGCCCTGCACGTTGATCGGTCCGTTAGTCGTGCTGTCGACCCGCACCGTGCCGCTCTGGCCGGTGAAGACGGCGAAGGCGCCCTGGCTCCAGGGCGCATTGACCGAGCCGGCGGCATCGGTCCAGTTGTCGTTGACGCCGCCCGGCGCTACCCAGGTGCCCGCACCGCCGTTGACCTGGTTGTTGTTCTTCGGGCCGGCATCGCCGTCCCAATAGTTCAGCGTCAGGCCATTGGTGTAGGCCAGGTTGACCTGCTTGTCCACCGAGGTCTGGATGAAATAGTCGGCGGCGTTGGCGCCAGCCGGCAGCGTGCCCAGCGTCAGGCCCGCGGGGTTGGACAGCGTTCCACCGTAGTTGATGATGCGGTAGATGCCGACATCGAAGCGCCCTCCCGGCGACAGCGCCACGTTGAGCTTGCCGCCCAGGGCAACGTTGCCGCCCACGTTGGTCAGGTCATTGAGGGGGCCGCCGGCCACATTGGCCTGGCCGAACGAGTAATTCAGCGCCGTGCCGCTGCCCAGCGCCAGATTGCCCTTGATCGTCAGCGTGCCCGGCGCGGGGCCGTTGTCGCCGGGCGACAGCGTGCTATTGCCCGTCAGCGTCACGTCGCCGCCGATCACGCCCTTGCCGCCCAGCGTGGCGTTGTTGACGGTGGTGGCGCCGGTGGCGGCGGTCTGGTCGCCGTTGACGTACAGGCCGCCGGCGCTGACGGTGGTCGCGCCCGTGTAGCTGTTGTTGCCGCTGAGCACCGTGGTGCCCGCGCCCTGCTGCGTGACCGAGCCCGTGCCGCTGATGACGCCGCCAAAGGCATAACCGTTGCCGCGATTGAAGACCAGGCCGCCGTTGTTCACGACATTGCCGACGATGCCGCCGGTGGCGCCGCCCGCGCCCAGTTGCAGCGTGCCCGCCGAAATCGTGGTGCCGCCCGTGTAGGTGTTGTCGGCGGTCAGGATGGTCGTGCCGCTGCCCAGTTGCGTGACGCCGCCCGTGCCGCTGACGAGCCCGCTAAAGGTGTAGCTGTTGCTGCGGTTGAAGACCAGCGTGCCGTTGTTGGCCACGTTGCCCAGGATGCCGCCCGTGGCCGAGCCCCCCGCGCCGGAACCCAGCTGCAGCGTCCCGGCGGAAATCGTCGTGCCGCCGGCATAGGTGTTGTCCGCACCCAGGATCAGCGTGCCGCTGCCCAGCTTGCTCAGCGCGCCGCTGCCGCCGACGGCGCTGGTGATGCCGAAGTTGGTGCCCGCCGCGACATTGATGCTGCCGCCGCCCGCGCCCAGCGTGGTGGAACGAGCCGTGTCGAACGTCGCGGTCGTGGCCAGCGTGCCGCCATTGAGCGACAGCGCGCCCGCCAGGGCGCCCATGTTGCTGTCCTGCGAGACCTGCAGCGTGCCGCCGTTGACGGCCGTGCCGCCGGTGTAGATATTGATCCCCGACAGCACCAGCGTGCCCAGGTCGGTCTTGACCAGCTTGGCCGCGCCGGCCAGCGTGGCGGCGATGGTGGCGGTATAGCCGGCGCCGCCCGCCGTGCCATCGCCCACGCGGATCACGGCCTCGTTCGGCCCGCCGCTCACGGGCACGCCGACCAGCGTCAGCGCATCCAGCGCGGTGTTGTTCACCAGCGTGTAGCCGTTGGCGGCGAACTGCATGCCCTGGGTCAGCAGCGGACCGTTGATGATGCTGTCCACGCTGACGATGCCGCTCTGCCCCATGAACACGGCGAAGGCGCTCTGGGTCCACGGCGCGTTCAGCGCGCCGTCCATGCCGGTCCAGTTGTCATTGGTCAGCGCGCCGTTGGCTGTCCAGACACCCGACCCGCCATTGACCTGGCCATCGTTCTTGGGGCCGATGGCGCCGTCCCAGTAGTTCAGCGTCAGGCCATTGGTGTTGACCAGATTGACCTGCTTGTCCACCGAGGTCTGGATGAAATAGTTGCCCGGCGAGGGCACCGTGCCCAGCGCCAGCGCGCCGCTGCGCGTGCCGGCATAGTTGATCACCCGGTAGACGCCCGGGTCGAACGAGCCGCCGGCCGAGGTCTGCACATTGAGCGTGCCGCCCAGCGCCAGATTGCCGCCCACGTTGGTCAGGTCATTGAACGGGCCGCCCACCACGCCGGCCTGGCCAAACGAATACGCCAGCGTGGACCCGCCCTGCAAGGTCAGGTCGCCGCCGACCGTCAGCGTGCCCGGCACCGCGCCGACACCGCCGGGCGCCAGCGTGCCGCCGGACTGGACCGTGACATTGCCGCCCAGCCGTCCCGATCCGCCCAGCGTGGCGCCGTTGCTTACCGTGGCCGGACCCGCGCCGGTCTGCGTACCGTTCACGTACAGCGCGCCCCCCGTCACCGAGGTCGGGCCGGCGTAGCTGTTGTTGGCGGTCAGGATGGTCGTGCCGGCGCCGATCTGGCTGAGGCCGCCGGTGCCGGTGACGAGGTTGCCGAAGGTGAACTGATCGCTGCGATTGAAGGCCAGCGTGCCGTTGTTGACGATGGCGGACGCGCCCGGCAGATTGCCCGAGGCGCCGCCATTGCCCAGTTGCAGCGTGCCGGCGGCGATGGTGGCGCCGCCCGCCCAGCTGTTGGCGTTGCTGGTCAACACAATGGTGCCGGCGCCGTCCTTGGTCAGCGCGCCGGCGCCGGTGATCGCCTGGGTCAGCGTGCCGGTCACGCCGGCATTGGCGCTGAGCGTGCCGTTGTTGGCGGTCACGCTGACGGCTCGGCCGGAACCCAGCGTGAAGCTGCTGTTGAATGCCAGCGCGCCGCCGTCCAGCGCCACGCCGCCGCTGCCGGCGCCCAGCGCGCTGTCGGCGCCAACCGCCACGGTGCCGCCCTGGATGCGCGTGCCGCCCTGATAGGTGTTGGACCCGCTCAGCGTCAGGATGCCGGCCGCGATCTTGCTGACCGAGCCGGTGCCGCTGATCGTGCCGGCATAAGTGCCGTTGTCCGGCTGGTTGAACAACACCAGGCCGTTGTTGGTCACGCTGGGCGGCAGGCTTTGCGCGCGGGCTTCCAGCGTGCCGGCCGGATCGACCCTGACCGAACCGTTGAAACCGGCATTGTTGCCCGTCAGGGCCAGCGTGCCGTCCTGCACCTGCACCGCCAGCGGCGTACCACCGCCGTTGCTCCCAACCGAGCCGGACAAGGTCCACTTGCCGTCGCCGGTCTTGATCAGCGACTGGAAATTGCTGATGGTGCCGGGCAAGGTATCGCTGGACCCCAGCTCGCCCGCGAGCGACAAGCTGTTGGTGCCGCCGCCGCCGTTGAAACCGCCGGTGATGATGGAACCCGGATACAACGTGAGCGAGTCGTTGCCGCTGGCGAAGGTCAGGCTGCCGCGCACGGTGGCGCCGCTCCGGTTGATGAAGCTGACGTTGCCGCTGCCGCTGTTGCCGATGACGTTGCTGCTGGTGCCGTTGCCCGCCTGGATGATGCCGTAGTTGTCGACCGTGTTGGCCGCGCCCTTGCTGCGGTCCTCGAACCAGATCGCGGCGGCATTGCCGCCCGAGATCAACCCATAGTTGAGGATGGTGTTGCCCGCGCCCATGACGTTGACCGCCTCGCCATTGGCCTGCGTGCCCAGCGCCTGGATCTTGGCGCCCGCCGACACCGTAAGCATGCCGTTGGAACCGAACTCGACGGTGTTGTTGCCGGCCGTCCACAGGCCCGCGCCGGAGGTGGCCGTATTGCTGACCACGGCGCCGGCGCCCAGGAAGATGGTGGCGTTGTCGCCCAGACTGATGGTGTTGGCGTTGCCCACGGCCAGTTGGGCGTTGGGCTGCAGGGTGACAGACGCGCCGGACGCGGTGGCAGGCCCCTGGCCGATCGGCGTGGTCGCGGGATTCGGCGCGCTGGTGTTGCAGGTGGTGCTGGTCCCGGAGGTGACGCAGGCCGCGTAGGCGGCCGGACCGGGCCAGCCGCCGAACAGGGCCGCGCCAATCAGCAGGCTCAGGCGCCGTGGCACCAGGACAAGGGACTGCTTCCGTTCTCGCATGCCATCCTCCAGCCAGGATAGACCGCAGGTACGCATCGCGGCTCGCCAATGCGGCGGCCCACCCGGTGGCGGTTTACGCTGCCGGATTTGCGAATGATCTCCGCGGCACGACTCAGGGGAAAAAACTAATAATTAACGCAGCAAGAAAGGCGGCCTTTGATTTACTTTGACACGGATTATTAATACCGATCAAGCACAAAAACAAAAAAATTCCATATGCATTGAAAATATGGAATACATATTCAAAGATGTTTGACCAATATCCACAAAAGTGCCGATGCATGGCTGTTTCAGTGCATGTTCGTTGATCCGCGGCATGCCTTTTAGCTCGCTTGATCAGGGACGACATGGCATCTTGCGAGATCACTACATTGGGGTAGGTGCAATGCAATCCCGGATTTTTCCGGACCAGCCGGGATTACCCATCAAGCCCCTGGCCTCTAAACAACTCTTAACAGTCGCTTGCGGCGGGCGCATTCAATCAAATCAATATTTCCGGGAAAGGTCGCCCTTATATAAAAAAAGGAACCACCACAGATAATCAAAAAAATATGATCTTCATTATTTTCCATGCATAACGAATACTCGTGGCGGCTGGACTCGTCGCCTCATCAGGCGACGAGTCCGGCGATGCACCGTTCACCAGCGGATTCGCACCCCCAGATTGCCCTGCACTGTCTCGCGCCGCTCGCCGCCCAGGTTGAAACCGTAGCTGGCGGACGCCGAGACACTGACGCGCTCGCTGGCGTCCACGGCAACGCCCAGGCCCAGCCTGGCCTGGGTGCCGCCCATGTCCGATGCAGTGGTCGCTCCGCCGCTGAAGCTGACCTTGTCGCGTCCCCCCAGCGTGTGCTCCAGGTCGACCCGCGCATAGGGTTTCCAGGTGGCGCGTTGGACCTGGTACTCGCCCTGCAGCCGCGCACCCACGCGGCCGATGAACGCGTTCTTCGGCGCGAAGGACACCTCCGACGCGGCATCCCTGACCGAGTCGATGCGGGTGTTCTGGTAGATGATCTGCGCCTGCGGCTCCAGGCTCAGATTGGGCTTGAGCGCGATCGGCAGTCCCGCTTCGACCGACGCGGTGAAGGCGCGGCCCCGGGTCGCCCTGGTGTCACCGGCGTTGGACGTGGGATTCACCTTCAGACGGCTACCCAGAATGACGGTGTCGGTGTACCAGCCGCCCGGCCCGACGTGAGTCCAGTAGGCGCCCACGCTGTGGGACTGAATGCCGAGCTTGCCGACGCGGTAGCCGCGCTGGCCCATCGCGTCCCCGCGCACGTCGCCATTGGCGCTCGCGTAACCCAGGAACACGCCGTAGCGGTCCTGGTGGCCGCTGTCGCTCGTGCGCGCATACAGATCCTGACCGGCCTGCATGCCGTATGTGTTGCCGCTGAACGAGCTTCCCGCCATGCCGCCGCTGCCCTCCGAGAGATGGTCGCCCCAGGTGCGCGCCCAGCCCGCCCGGCGATCGCCGAACCGCTCCTCGTTGCCCCGGCGGTCGTGGAAGGTGCCGATCTGCTGCACCGCCAGCTCGCGAGCCAGCGACGGCACCGCGCCATAGAGCGCGACGCCCGGCCGGTAGATCGGCCTGGATTCGCCGGCGGACTTGATCTCCGAGCGCAGGTACCAATTCTGTTCCGTGCCGGCAGCGACGCCGCCACGGAACAGCATGTAGGCATAGGCGCCCGCGTAGACCCCCGCGCTGGTGAAGGCGTCGGACGAGGTCGTGCCGCCGTTGACAGCCTGCACCACCTGGATGCCGTCGCCGGTGGTCCTGACGCCAGGGCCGGCCTTGTTGATGATGCGCAGCGCCGTGGCGCCCGTTGCCGCGCCGCCGTCCACCACCAGCTTGTCGGACGGCGAAGCGTCCGCGCCCAGGTACGCGTTCAGCGACAGCGCGCCGGACTGGCCCTGGTAATTGCCGGTGACGGTCAGCCGGTTCCCGGGATTGGCGCCCGCTAGGTTCACCAGGCCGCTATTGCTCAGATTGCCCGCGATGGCGAACGCGCCCGCGCCGCCGCCCAGGCCGGGCAAGGCATCGGCCACGGCCAGCGTGCCAGCGTTGCTGACGTCGCCCTTGACGCTGCCATAGCCGCCGAAGGTCGCGCCGCCCTGGACCGTCACCGCGCCGCCGTTGATCGCCGCGCCGGCATGCGAGGCATCGCCCACCGCCAGCGCGCCGGCCGTCACCGTGGTGCCGCCGGTGTAGGCGTTGACGGCATTGAGCACGGTCGTGCCGCTGCCCCGCTGGACCAGCTTGCCGCTGCCCTTGATCGCCTCGGCCTGGACATAGCGGTCCGCGCGGTTGAACGCCAGCACCCCGTCATTGCTGACGGTACCCACGATGTTGCCGCTGATGCCGCCATTGCCCACCTGCAGCGTGCCCGCCTTGATGAGCGTGACGCCGTCCGCGACCGAAGCCCCGCTGCCATAGCTGTTGCTGCCGGTCAGGATCGCGGTGCCGCCGCCCAGCTTGGTCAATGAGCCGGCGCCGCCGATATTGCTGGCCAAGGTCAGCGTGGTGCCAGCCTGCGGCTCCACGCTGCCCCCTTGCGCGCCCAGGGTGATGGCGCGCGATTGCGCGAGGTTTTGCGTGGTGCGCAAGGTGCCGCCGTTCATGCCGATGGCCGTGCCGGCCGCGCCCAGCGCGGTATCGCTGGCGATCTGCACGGTGCCGCCGTTGATATCGGTGCCGCCCGTATGGCGGTTGGCGCCATTCAGGACGAGCGTGCCCAGGTCGGTCTTGACCAGCCGCGCCGCGCCCGTCAGGGTGGCGTCCACGGTGGCGGTGTAGCCGGCGCCCGGGCCGGTGCCGTCGCCCACGCGTATCATCGCGCCGCCGTCGGCGTCCGGCGCCAGTTCAATCGCGTCGCCCAGCACACGATAGCCGTCGCTGGCGAACTGCATCCCGCCGCTGTGCACCTGACCCAGGCTGTTGTCCACCGTGACCTTGCCGGCCGCCGCCATGAAAATGGCGAAAGAGGCATGACTGTAGGATGCGTTCGGCGTGCCCAGCGTGTTGGTCCAGTTGTTGTTGCCGTTGGCGTGCTGCCAATGGCCGTCACCGCCGTCGACCTTGTTGTTGTTCTTGTTCGCGGCGGCCGATCCGTCCCAGACGTTCAGGCTCAAGCCCCCCGTGTTGACCAGATTGACCTGCCCGGCCACGGCCGTCTGGAGCGAGAAGGACGGCGATGGAATCGAGCCTACGGCAAGGCCATTGTCGGTCAGCGCGCCACCGTAGCTGATAATCCGGTAGACGCCTGGATCGAAGCGGCCGCCGGGCGACGTGACGACGTCCAGCTTGCCGCCCAGGACCAGGTCGCCCTTGACGATGGTCAGGTCGTTGAGCGGACCGCCCACCACGCCGGCCTGGCCGAAGCTGTAGGCCAGCCTGGCCCCGCCGTCGAGCGTCAGCTTGCCGTTGATCGTCAGCGTGCCAGGCCCGCCCGTCGCGCCGCCGGGAGACAGCGTGCCGGCCACGCTCACGTCTCCACCGATGATGCCGTTGCCGCCCAGCGTGGCCGGCGCCCGCACGACGGTTGCGCCAGTGGCCGCGCTCTGGTCCCCATTGATGTAGAGCGAACCCTTGAGCGCCTCGGTCGTGCCGGTGTAGGCATTGTTGGCGCTCAACACCGTCTGCCCGGCGCCCGCCTGCGTGAAGCTGCCAGCGCCAGAGATCAGGTTCATCATCGACACCAGGTCGCCCCGGTCGACCGCCAGCGCGGCGTTGTTGAGGATATCGCCGCGCACCGAGCCGCTGGTGCCGCCGTCGCCCAGCCGCAGCGTGCCGGCCGAAATGGTGGTGCCGCCGGTATAGGCGTGATCGGCCGTCAGCACCGTGACGCCGGCTCCCGCCTGCGTGAGCGTGCCGCTGCCATTGACGAGCCCGCCGAAGGTATAGGCGTCGCCACGGTTGAAGACCAGCGCGCCGTTGTTGCTCACGTCGCCGGTGATGCTACCCGTCGTGCCGCCCGCGCCCAGCTGCAAGGCGCCCGCGGAAATCATGGTGCCGCCGGTGTAGCGGTTGTCGGCCGTCAGCACCGTCGTGCCGCCGCCCTGCTGCGTGAGGCTGCCGCTTCCGACGATGGCGCCGCCGTGAGCATAGGTATCGCTTCGGTTGAACACCAGCGCGCCGTTGTTGGTCACGTCGCCAAGAATGCTGCCTGTCGTGCCGCCCGCGCCCAGCTGCAGCGTGCTGGCCGAGATGAGCGTGCCGCCCGTGTAGTTGCTGTCGCCGGTCAGCACCGTGGCGCCTCCGCCCTGCAGCGTGACCGAGCCAGAGCCGCTGATGGCGCCGCCATAGGCGTAAGTGTTGCCGCGATTGACGATCAGGCTGCCGTTGTTGACCACGTCGCCGACGATGCCGCCGGTGGCGCCGCCCGCGCCCAATTGCAGTGCGCCCGCCGCGATGGTGGTGAGGCCGGTGTAGCGGTTGTCGGCGGTCAGCACGGTGGTTCCGCTGCCCATCTGCGTGACCGCGCCGCTGCCGCTGATCTGACCGCCGAAAGTGTAGGTGTCGCTGCGATTGAAGGCCAGCGCGCCATTGTTGGCCACATCACCGACGATGGCCCCCGCCGTGCCGCCCGTACCCAGCTGCAGCGTGCCCGCCGTGATCCTCGTGCCTCCCGCATAAACGTTGTCCGCATGCAGCGTCAGCGTGCCCGCGCCGCCCTTGCTCAGCGCGCCGCTGCCGCCGATCGCGCTGGTCACGCCCAGGTTGGCCCCCGCCGCGACATTGATGCCGCCGTCGCCCAAGCCCACCGTGATCGCGCGCCCCGTGTCGAAGCTCGCGGTCGCGGCCAGCGTGCCCCCGTCCAGCGACAGCGCGCCCGAAGCCGCGCCCAGGTTCGCGTCCTGGGATACCTGCACCGTGCCGCTGTTGACCGCCGTGCCCCCGGTGTAGGTATTGACGCCGGACAGCGCCAGCGTGCCCAGGTCCGTCTTGACCACCTTGACCGCGCCGTCAAGCACCGTGGCGATCGTCGCCGTATAGCCCGCGCCGGCCGCCGTGCCGTCGCCCACGCGGATCGTCGCCTCGTTCGACCCGCTACCCGCCGCCGCGTCTGTCAGGCTCAGCTTGTCCCCGCTGGCGTTGCCCTGCAGGACATAGCCATCGGTGGCAAACTGCATGCCCTGCACGTTGATCGCCCCATTGGCGCTACTGTCGACCAGCACCGTGCCGCTCTGGCCGCTGAAGACCGCGTAGGCGTCCTGGTTCCAGCCCGCATTGACCTTGCCGCCGACATCGGTCCAGTTGTCGTTGACGCCGCCCGGCGCCACCCAGGTGCCCGAGCCGCCGTTGACCTGGCTGTTGTTCTTGGGACCCGCGCCGCCGTCCCAGTGGTTCAGCGTCAGGCCATTGCTGTACGTGAGATTGACCTGCTTGTCCACCGAGGTCTGGATGAAGTAGTCGGTGCGATCGGCTCCGGTCGGCAGCGTGCCCAGCGTCAGGCCCGCCGCATTGGACAGCGTGCCGCCGTAGCTGATGACGCGGTACACGCCGACATCCAGGCTGCCTCCCGGCGACAGCGCCACGTTCAGCTTGCCACCCAGCGACACATCGCCCGCCACCACGATCAGGTCGTTCAGCGGGCCGCCAACCACGTTGGCCTCGCCGAACGAATAGTCCAGCGTCGTGCCGCTGCCCAGCGCCAGATTGCCCTTGATCGTCAGTGTGCCCGGCGCGAGGCCGTTGTCGCCGGGCGACAGCGTACTGTTACCGGTCAACGTCACGTTGCCGCCAATCGTGCCCTTGCCGCCAAGGGTGGCGTCGGTCACCGTCGTCGCCCCGGTCGCGGCCGTCTGGTCGCCGTTGACATATAGGCTGCCCGCGTTAACCGTGGTCGCGCCCGTGTAGGTATTAGCGGCGGTCAGGACCGTGGTGCCGTTGCCCTGCTGCGTGACCGAACCCGTGCCGCTGATGGTCCCGCCCAGCGTATAGGTATCGCTGCGATTGAATACCAGGCTGCCGTTGTTGGCCACGTCGCCGACAATGCCGCCGGCCGTGGACCCGCCCGCGCCCGCGCCCAGCTGCAAGACGCCCGCCGTGATCGTGGTGCCGCCGGTGTAGGTATTGTTGGCGGTCAGGATCGTGGCGCCGTTGCCCAACTGTGTAACGCCGCCTGAACCGCTGATCAGCCCGCCGAAGGTGTAGGTGTCGCTGCGATTGAAGGCCAGCGCGCCATTGTTGGCCACATCACCGACGATGGCCCCCGCCGTGCCGCCCGTACCCAGCTGCAGCGTGCCCGCCGTGATCCTCGTGCCTCCCGCATAAACGTTGTCCGCATGCAGCGTCAGCGTGCCCGCGCCGCCCTTGCTCAGCGCGCCGCTGCCGCCGATCGCGCTGGTCACGCCCAGGTTGGCCCCCGCCGCGACATTGATGCCGCCGTCGCCCAAGCCCACCGTGATCGCGCGCCCCGTGTCGAAGCTCGCGGTCGCGGCCAGCGTGCCCCCGTCCAGCGACAGCGCGCCCGAAGCCGCGCCCAGGTTCGCGTCCTGGGATACCTGCACCGTGCCGCTGTTGACCGCCGTGCCCCCGGTGTAGGTATTGACGCCGGACAGCGCCAGCGTGCCCAGGTCCGTCTTGACCACCTTGACCGCGCCGTCAAGCACCGTGGCGATCGTCGCCGTATAGCCCGCGCCGGCCGCCGTGCCGTCGCCCACGCGGATCGTCGCCTCGTTCGACCCGCTACCCGCCGCCGCGTCTGTCAGGCTCAGCTTGTCCCCGCTGGCGTTGCCCTGCAGGACATAGCCATCGGTGGCAAACTGCATGCCCTGCACGTTGATCGCCCCATTGGCGCTACTGTCGACCAGCACCGTGCCGCTCTGGCCGCTGAAGACCGCGTAGGCGTCCTGGTTCCAGCCCGCATTGACCTTGCCGCCGACATCGGTCCAGTTGTCGTTGACGCCGCCCGGCGCCACCCAGGTGCCCGAGCCGCCGTTGACCTGGCTGTTGTTCTTGGGACCCGCGCCGCCGTCCCAGTGGTTCAGCGTCAGGCCATTGCTGTACGTGAGATTGACCTGCTTGTCCACCGAGGTCTGGATGAAGTAGTCGGTGCGATCGGCTCCGGTCGGCAGCGTGCCCAGCGTCAGGCCCGCCGCATTGGACAGCGTGCCGCCGTAGCTGATGACGCGGTACACGCCGACATCCAGGCTGCCTCCCGGCGACAGCGCCACGCTCAGCTTGCCCCCCAGCGACACATCGCCCGCCACCACCATCAGGTCGTTCAGCGGGCCGCCGACCACGTTGGCCTCGCCGAACGAATAGTCCAGCGTCGTGCCGCTGCCCAGCGCCAGATTGCCCTTGATCGTCAGTGTGCCCGGCGCGGGGCCGTTGTCGCCCGGCGACAGCGTGCTGTTGCCCGCCAGCGTCACGTTGCCGCCGATCACGCCCTTGCCCCCCAGCTTGGCGTCGGTCACCGTCGTCGCGCCGGTCGCGGCCGTCTGGTCGCCGTTGACATACAGGCTGCCCGCGCTAACCGTGGTCGCGCCCGTGTAGCGGTTGGCGCCGCTGAGCACCGTGACGCCCGCGCCCTGCTGCACGACCGAACCCGTGCCTCTGACGACCCCGCCGTAGGTGTAGGTATCGCTCCGATTGAAGGCCAACGCGCCGTTGTTGCTCACGTTGCCGACAATGCTACCCGTCGTGCCGCCCGCGCCCAGCTGCAAGATGCCGGCCGTGATCGTGGTGCCGCCGGTGTAGGTATTGGCGGCCGTCAGGACAGTGGTGCCGTTGCCCTGCTGCGTGACCGATCCCGTGCCGCTGATGGTCCCGCCCAGCGTATAGGTATTGCCGCGATTGAAAACCAGGCTGCCGTTGTTGGTCACGTCGCCTACAATGCCGCCGGCCGTGGACCCGCCCGCGCCCGCGCCCAGCTGCAGGACGCCGCCCGTGATCGTGGTGCCGCCAGTGTAGGTATTGTTGGCGGTCAGGATCGTGGCGCCGTTGCCCAACTGTGTAACGCCGCCCGAACCGCTGATCAGCCCGCCGAAGGTGTAGGTGTTGCTGCGGTTGAAGGCCAGCGTGCCATTGTTGGCCACGTTGCCGCTGATGCTACCCGTGGCGGAGCCGCCCGCGCCGGCGCCCAGCTGCAACGTGCCCGCCGTGATCGTCGTGCCTCCTGCATAAACGTTGTCCGCGTGCAGCGCCAGCGTGCCCGCGCCGCCCTTGCTCAGCGCGCCGCTGCCGCCAATGGCGCTGGTCACGCCGAAGCTGGTGCTCGCGGCGACGTTGATGCCGCCGCCGCTCGCGCCCAGCGTGGTGGCACGCGCCGTATTGAAACTCGCGGTGGTGGCCAGCGTGCCGCCGTCCAGCGACAGCGCGCCCGAAGCCGCGCCCAGGTTCGCGTCCTGGGATATCTGCAGCGTGCCGCTGTTGACCGTCGTGCCGCCGCTGTAGGTGTTGACGCCACCGAGCACGGTAGTGCCAGCGCCCCACTGCACGACGTTGCCCGTGCCGCTGATGATGCCGCCATGGGTATAGGTGTTGCCACGGTTGAAAATCAGGCTGCCGCTGTTGGCGACGTTGCCGACGATGCCGCCGGTGGACCCGCCCGCGCCCAGTTGCAACGCGCCCGCAGCGATGGTGGTGCCGCCGGTATAGGTATTGTCGCCGCTCAGCACCGTGGTGCCGTTGCCCCGCTGCGTGACCGATCCCCCGCCGCTGATCACCCCGGCATAGGTATGGGTGTTGCTGCGGTTGAAGACCAGCGCGTTTCTGTTGATGACGTCGCCAACGATGCTGCCGGCCGTTGAACCGCCCGCGCCCTCGCCCAGCTGCAGCGTGCCGAGCGTGATCGTCGTGCCGCCGGTATAGCTGTTGTCGGCCGTCAATACCGTGGTGCCGCTACCCAACTGCCTGATCGATCCCGTGCCGCTGATGACGCCGGCGAAGGTATAGGTGTTGTTGCGATTGAAAACCAGCTCGCCGTTGTTGGTCACGTTGCCCAGGATGCCGCCGGTGGCGGATCCACCTCCGCCAGCGCCCAGGTGCAGGATGCCGCCAGAGATCGTGGTGCCCCCGGTATAGCTGTTATCCGCTTGCAGCGTCAGCGAGCCGTCGCCCAGCTTGGTCAATGCGCCGCTGCCGCTGATGGCGCTGGTGACGCCAAGATCGGTGGCTGCGCCCATCACGTTGATGCCGCCGTTGCCCGCGCCCAGCGTGATGGCGCGCGCCGTGTTGAAACTCGCGGTCGCGGCCAGCGTGCCCCCGTCCAGCGACAGCGCGCCCGAAGCCGCGCCCAGGTTGAGGTTCTGCGCCACCTGCAGCGTGCCGCTTTTGACAACCGTGCCCCCGGCATAGGTATTGACGCCGGACAGCACCAAGGTGCCCAGGTCCGTCTTGACCAACCTGGCCGCGCCCGCCAGCGTGGCGGCGACATTGGCCGTGTAGCCGGCGCCGCCGGCCGAGCCGTCGCCAACGCGCACGTCCGCCTCGTTCGGCCCGCCGCCGGATACGACCGCGCCTGTCAGTGTCAGCGCATCCGTCCCGGCGTTGTTCACCAGGGTGTAGCCATTCGCCGCAAACTGCATGCCCTGGACCTGGATGGCGGTGGCGCTGTCCACTTTCACGTTGCCGCCCTGCCCCGCGAATACGGCGAATGCGTCCTGGCTCCAGGCCGCGTTGACCGTACCGGCGGTATTGGTCCAGTTGTCGCTGGTCCCCGCGCCGCCGACCCTCCAGGTGCCCGAACCGCCATCAATCACGCCGTTGTTCTTGGGCCCGGCGTCGCCATCCCAGTAATTCAGCGTCAGTCCATCGGCGTTGACCAGGTTGACCTGCTTGTCCACCGAGGTCTGGATGAAGTAATTGCCCGTCGCGGGCATCGTGCCCAGCGTCAGCGAGCCGCTGCGCGCGCCGCCGTAGTTGAAGAGCCGATAGACGCCGGGACCGAATGCGCCGCCGGTCGAGGTCGACACATTGAGCGTGCCGCCCAGCGCCAGATTGCCGCCCACGTTGGTCAGGTCGTTCAGCGCGCCGCCCGCGACGCCGGCCTGGCCCAGCGCGTACGACAGCAGGGATCCGCTCTGCAGCGTCAGATCACCGTCGATCGTCAACGTGCCCGCCGCCGCGCCAGCCCCGCCCGGAGCCAGCGTGCCGCCGGACTGGATCGTGACATTGCCGCCCAGCTTGCCCGTGCCGCCCAGCGTGGCGCCGCTGGCGACCGTGGCAGCCCCCTTGCCGGTCTGCGCGCCATTGACATACAACGTGCCGGCCGTCACCGTCGTGGGACCGGCGTAGCTGTTGTTGCCGGTCAAGGTGACGATGCCCGCCGGGGCTATCTGGCTGAGACCGCCCGAACCGGAGATCGCATTGCCCAAGGTGAACGCGCTGTTGCGGTTGAGCAGCAGCATGCCATTGTTGGTGACGGCCGATCCGCTTGGCAGGCTGCCGGACACGCCGCCTGTGCCCAATTGCAGCGTGCCGGCGGCGATGATGGTGCCGCCTGCCCAACTGTTGTTGTTGTTGGCCAGCACGATGGTGCCCGGTCCATCCTTGGTCAAGGTGCCCGCGCCCGAGACGACCTGGGTCAGCGTGCCGGTCACGCCGGCATTGGCGCTGAGCGTGCCGTTGTTGGAGCCCAATTCGACGTTGCGGCTGTTCGACAAGCTGAAGCTGCTGTTGAATGCCAGCGCACCGCCATTCAGCGTCACTTTGCCGTTACTGGTGCCCAACGCGTTGTCGGCCCCCACCGCGAGGGTGCCGCCGTCGATGTACGTCTGGCCCCCGTAGGTGTTGGCCCCGCTCAGCGTCAGGATGCCAGCGCCGCTCTTTGCGACATGGCCGGTGCCGCCACCGATCGTGCCAGCATAGGTGCCGTTATCCGGCTGGTTGAAATGCACCAGACCGTTGTTGATCACGCTGGGCGGCAGGCTTTGCGCGCGGGCTTCCAGCGTGCCATCCAGCTCCACCCTGAGCGACCCGTTGAAACTGCTGTTGTTGCCGGTCAGGGCCAGCGTGCCCTGCCGCACCTGTACCGCCAACGGCGCGCCGCCAGCGCCGCTGTTGTTGCCGATGGATCCGGTCAGGGTCCACTTTCCGTCTCCATCCTTTTGTATTGATTGGAAGTTGGTAATGGTGCCTGTCAAGGTATCGTCGGAGCCGGCCTCTCCGTACAGGATCAAGGTATTGCTGCCACCACCGCCGCCGATGTTGCCCGTGATGGTGGAGTGGGGCGACAGCAAGAGGGTATCGCTGCCGCCAGCAAAATTCAGACTGCCGTGCACGGAACTGCCGGTGTGGTTGTAAAAGGTAACGGAGCCGTTGCCGCTGTTGCCGATGACGTTGCTGGTGATGCGATCGCCTGCCTCGATGATGCCGTAGTTCTCGATCGCATTGGCTGCACCCACGACCAGATCCTGGAACCAGATCGCGGGCGCATTGCTGGCCGAGATCAATCCATAGTTGAAAATGGTGTTGCCGCTACCCATGACATTGATGGCCTCGCCCGACGTATCGGTGCCCAGCGCCTGGACCTTGGCGTTTGGCGAGATCGTGAGCTTGCCATTGGAGCCGAACTCGATCGTGTTGCCGCCGGCGCCCCACCCGCCCGTGACCGGAGTGGTCGCCAACGCCGAGTTGCTCACCACCGCGCCGTCCCCGAGCAGGATGGTCGCGTTGTCCCCCAGGCTGATGGCCTGCGTGTTGCCCACCGTCAGCTGGGCGCCGGGCCGCAGCGTCACGGACTGGTTGGCAGGACTGCTGGCGCCCTGGCCGCCGATTCTCCCGGTCGACGGGTTGGGCGCGCTGGTATCGCAGACGGTGATGAGGCCGGTAGTGACACACGCGGCATGGGCAAGCGGACCGGGCAAGCCGCCAAACAAAGCCATGCCGATCAGCACGCTCAGGCGTCGCGGCGCCGGGACAAACGACTGCTTCCGTACTTGCATGCCAGCCTCCAGCCCGACGATGAACCGGGGAGGCAGGCGAATTGGCGCGCGCGGCGGCCTACCCGGTAGCGGATCGACGCTGCCGGATTCGCGAGAACTCTCCGCGGGACAATTCAGGGGGGAAATAGTTAATAAAAAACAAAATGCGATTTTTGATTAACTTTGGCATGCGACATGAATACCAATCAATAGCGCGGATGACGGGAAAATCATATTCTTATTATTAATTCAATCAACGCCAATCCGATACTACTGAATAATCAGCATCTGGAATAGGAATATTTCTTCAAGCATGCAGACTTTCGCCGACGCCCATCGGACAGGAATCAGATAGCTCGTCCTTATTTTCGACCGATACAAAAAAATAAATTCCGCCCATTCCAATGCCCAGCAGCCATTCCTGCCGCATGCCGACGCAAAAAACCGCTCCGCGATTATTCCCCTCGTTTAAACGCCTGCTCCGGCGCATTATTCAGAACCATCGAATAAATCAGTCTGATCAATAGGAACTCCCCGAAAATCCGCCCCGCCATCGCCCCGGGACCAACAGCTGACTGGCCCGGTCGGCCGCCTGCTGGAATCGGCCCGCGCCATCGTCCTGCCGACGTCCGTCGATACGGCCACGGCCTCGGGCCGCTACACCCTCGCCGCACATGACCACCAGGCGCTGCTGCTCGTGCCGGGATTGATGGCGCGGTTCGTGCGACTGGCGCGGCGGCTGGCGGCCACGCTGGCGTTGCACGTCGTGGACCTGCCCCTGCCCATGCCGCCGCTGTCGCCCGCCATGATCTGGCACGAGCGCTTCCAGGACGATCCCGCCCATGCCTGGCTGCGCGGACAAATCGTAGAATCCGCGCAGGCGGCGGCCGGCGCTTGAAACCAGGCGCCAGCCCGCCATCCTCATCCCGAACCTCGACCCCGCGCCCGACCAGAAGCCCGCGCCTCCTTGCATGACACCCATCTCCCTGCTCGACTTCCTGCGCCTGGGCGCCTTCGGTCCCTACACGCCCACGGTCCACTGCACGCCCGAGGACGTGTTCCTGGCGCTGGGCGCGCCGGAAGATGCCTACGCCCCCGGCGACCTGGACCGCGCCTATGTCGCGGGCGACGCGCGCTGCTTCCCGCTGATCCTGGCCTATGGCGATGTGGAATTCCATTTCGCCGCGCCGTCCGAGCTGACGACGCTGTTCGTGGACAGCTTCAGCGGCCGGCGCGGCACGCCCGACGGCGGACCGCTGAAACTCGCCGATCCCGGCCCGCTGCGCGAGGGCACCTCGCTGGCGCAGTTCGAGGCGACTGCGGCGGCGCTGGGCATCGGCATCCGCTCGATCCGGCCGTATTCGCCGCCTTATGCCTTCGTAGCGCTGACCGAAGGCGGCGTGGAAGTGGGATTCGAGCATGACGATCCGGACGCGCCAGGTTCGGAGCCCGTGTTGCGGTGGTTCTGCTGGACGCATCCCAAGCCCTAAAGAACGCGTCATTGCCGCCGTAGGTAAGAGGTTGCGGCCCATCGCAACCAAGCCTCCACAGCCGGAATGACACTCCCATGACACCGAATGATCTGTATGCGTTTCTGTCCGACAAGCGACTGGTGGACCTGATCGAGCGCGTCAAGATTTCCGACGACTTCCTGGACGTCGTCTCGCTGACCGAAACACAGCACTCCGACATGCTGGCCTGGTGCCTGCATCCCAATGAAGGCCACGGCCAGGGCGATGCGGTGATCAAGGATTTCCTGATCGCGGCCTACGATGCTGGGCAGGAAACAAACAAGTTCGCCAACAAGATCTTCTTCGAAACGTGGACGCCAGGAAAAATCCGCACGTCAAGTTTCGGCTCTGCCTTCATCGCCCGGGAATTCAGCCTCACCACCGCCGACACGAGACGGGGCCGCCTGGACCTGTTCCTTATCGATCCCGGCAACAAGATCATCGTCACGATCGAAAACAAGGCCGGAGCCTCTCTGACCGAAACACAGCTCAGCGACTACTACGCGGCCGTGTCGCAGCAGATCAGCAATCGCCGGGTCTTCTCCGATTATCAGTTCGCCTATATCGTCGTCGACCGCGACCTCGCGGACTATCCCGAAGAGCATCTGAAATCGTTGGGCAACAAATGGGCCCTGCTCGACTACGGCTGGCTCGAAGCATCGGCCAACCGGGCCCGGTTGCATTTGGAGCGCAACAACGAAGCAGCCCAGTTGCTCATGGCGTATTGCCAGAAGCAGACTGGGTGGCAGAGTCCAAACGAAAAGCAGGTCAACGAGCTTGCCGCGGAACTTGCTTCCCAGCATGAAGCAGTCGTCGAAGCGATCCGCCTGCAAAGAAAGGTCCAACCCACGGAATGGACGCCAACGACATTTGGCGACCAAACGGGCGAGCTGCTGCTGTTCATCCAGCAAAACCGCCAGCTGTGCGACCACCTGGTTCAATCCCGGGGTATCGCGTCCGTGCGGGTCGGACTGCGCAAGATACTTCCCCAGGTCAAGCATGACGAAGTGGAATACAGCCGGACATGGCTGCGCTTCGCCACGGCCGAAATGGAATCGCTCATGGCGGATGGATACTGGCCAATTTTCCTGAACGTGCGGCGCGATACCCAAAGCGACGAAGCCAACACCCGATTCACCATCAGGCTGATCTGGGTGACTGACCAGTTCCACAAGGACAATTGCGACGTCGAAGCGCTGCGCCAGCACATGGCGAAGGTCTTTCCGGGCCTGGACAAGTTCGGAGGCAGCGAGTATCGACGCCTGGTCCTGGCCAGCAAGCTCAATACCGCCGACGCCATCAGCAAGACAAGACAATTTGCTGCCGAGATAGACAACGCCATCGCCGCCGCCCGCAAGAGCGGAATCGTCCGGGGCTGACGAGGACGCCCGGACATGGGGACACGCCTGTGCCGCTGGCACAGGCCCCCCCCGAGCTGCGGGCGTGTCGCAAAGCCTCGTAGCCTGACACCTTTGGCAATCCTTCCCGCCCCGGCGGGCGGCCGCGCCGACGTTACAATCCCCGGGCAGCTTTCCCCAACGCCTTACCCGCCTTCCCCCAATGTCCAACCTCATCGTCCACGGCGGCACGCCCCTGCGCGGCCGCGTCGTTCCTTCCGCCAACAAGAACGCGGTCCTGCCCATCCTGTGCGCCACGCTGCTGACCGATCAGCCGCTGCGGCTGAACGGCGTGCCGGACATCACCGACGTGCGCAAGATCCTGGACATCTTCCGCGCCCTGGGCAGCCAGGTGAAGCTGGACGAAACCACCCGCGTGCTGGACCTGCACCATCGCGATACGCGCTTCGACGCCGCCGTGCACCGGCTGCCCGAGGAAATGCGCTCGTCCATCATGCTGGTGCCGCCGCTGCTGGCGCGCTTCGGCGTGGCGCGGCTGGAGGATAACGTCAAGGGCTGCACGCTGGGCGTGCGCGAGATCGATCCGCACGTGGACATCTTCCGCTCCTTCGGCGGCCAGGTGGAACGCGCCGACGGCTCGCTGCTGGTGCGCAGCAGCGGCCCGCTACACCCCACCCATCACTGGCTGGACTATGCCTCGGTGACCACCACCGAGAACTTCGTGCTGTGCGCGGCCGCCGCGCAAGGCGAATCGACGCTGACCAACGCCGCGTCGGAACCGCACGTGCAGGAATTCTGCCGCTTCATGGCGATGATGGGCGCGGACATCGACGGCATCGGCACCTCGCGGCTGGCGGTGCGCGGCGGCGCGGCGCTCAAGGGCGGCGAGTTCACGTTCGAGGAAGACTTCCACGAGATCACCACCTTCCTGGCGCTGGGCGCGATCACCGGCGGCGACGTGGTGGTGCGCAACAGCACGCCGGGCAATTTCCCGCTGATCGACCGCACGTTCGCCAAGTTCGGCGTGCGCATCGAACACAAGGACGGCTGGTCGCGCGCATTCCGCGACGGCCCGCTGAAGGTGCAGACGCCCTTCACCAGCAACGTGCTGACCAAGGTCGAGGCCGCGCCCTGGCCGTATTTCCCGGTGGACCTGCTGCCGATCTTCATCGCGCTGGGCGTGTGCGCCGAAGGCAACGCCATGTTCTGGAACAAGGTCTATGACGGCGCGCTGGGCTGGACCGGCGAGCTGTCCAAGTTCGGCGCCCACGTATTCTCGTCGGACCCGCACCGCGTCGTCACCTTCGGCGGCAATGCCCTCACGCCGGCCGTGGTCGAGAGCCCCTACATCATCCGCGTGGCCATCGCGCTGTTCATGGTGGCCAGCAGCATCAAGGGCCGCTCCGAGATCCGCAACGCCACCCCGATCCGCCGCGCCCATCCGCGCTTCGTCGAGAACCTGCGCAGCCTGGGCGTGCAGGTGGAGTGGGCCAACGAGGAATGAGGACCGGCGCGGGCCCGGCGCCTATTTCGCGTCGGCGCCGCAAGCCTTGAGCGTCTCCATGCCCCCGGGCAACTGCTTGAGCAGGCCCTGGACGCGGTCGCCGATTTGTTGATTGGTCAGGGGCCACGCGGGATTGGCCCGGCTTTTCGGAAACACCACGTAGGCGATCTTGCCGTCCGGCTTGCCGGCGCCCGTGCGCGGATTGGGGTTCTGTCCGCCCAGCGCCTGCGCCAGGGCAATCGACATTTCCCCCAATTTCGCATCCGAGGGCCCGACCTCCGCCACGATGAACGCCGACGTCTTGCCGTTGTCCAGGTTCACCGCATAGCCCAGGTCGCCCAGCGTTCCCGTGCCCGCTTTCTGATGGAATGCCCCGGGAAAGACCAGGTAAGGCACCGCCGCGGCGTTGACATACTTGGCCGGATCCAGATCCGACCGGGCACCGTCCCTGAGCGACGTCTGCGACACGAAGAATCCCTTGAACTCGCCGTCAGGCTGGACGTAGCCCTTCTTTTTGTTCTTCGGATCCGGAACGATGGCGGAAGGCCACCAGTCGCCATTCGGATAGCCGCCATTGGCCGGACAATCCAGGCCCTTGAATCCCGTGCCTGTCTTGCAATTCAGGCCGACATCGTCAGGGTGATAGGCGTTGGGCGCGCCATCGGCATCCACCTGCGCATGCGTGGTGGCGAACACGTAGGCGCCCTGCCCGGCATTGCGGAACAGTTGCGTGCCGCCGTAATCGTCCCAATGCGCCAGCGGGCAGGATGGCGCGGCCTGGGCCACGGTCGTCAAGGCGAACAGGGCGGTGCAATACAGCGTGCGCATCATGGTTCTTGCTCCAGGTTTCTTGCTTGGATTGAAGGGCAACAAAAACAAGACATGCAGACACGGGCCGCGCGCGGGGAGCGCGGACGCGAATTTTCAAAGGCTGGTCGAGTTCTTCTTATATCCAAACCTGGTAGCGGCGGTCCAGCAGCACGACGCGTTCAAAAATTGACGGCCCGCCACGCGCCACCCGCTCAGGGCGCGCGCATCAGCCGCTTCCACCCCTCGACACCCAGCCGCTTCATCGTCTCGATGTTCTTCTCATAGATCTCGGCGGCGTCCGGGAACGCATCCACGGCCCGGTCGATGCTCTCTTCGCGCAGCAGGTGCAGGATCGGATACGGCGAACGGTTGGTGCAGTTCTCGATATCGTCCGGCTCGGTGTCGGCGAACTGGAACTGCGGATGGAAGGTCGCGACCTGCAGCTCGCCCACCAGGTCCATGCGCTTGAGCAGGCGGTTGGAGATTTCCTCGAAGTCGTTGAAATCCAGGAAATCGTCGAACGCGTCGGGCAGGATCAACAGCGTGGTGTCGATCTGCTCGGGGTCGGCCTCGGCCAGCAGCGCCAGTTCGTCCTGCAGGTCGGTCAGCACGCCCTCGGCGTCGGTGGCGTCGCTGATGGCGTAGCGGATCTGGTCCTTGACCTGGACCGCCTTGGCGAAGGGACAGAGGTTCAGGCCGATGACGGCCTGGTTGAGCCAGTGCTGGGTTTCTTCCAGCACGCTGGCGTAGGCGTCGGAGGTGGTGATCATGGATGGAATTCCGGAAAAGAAAAGCGCGGGCTGAAGCGCCCGCGCGGCCCGCGCCTTGCCGCGCCTGCCCGGCGGCGAGGCCGGGCGGACGGCGGATCAGGCGGCCGGCATCGCGGCCATGGTCTGGGCCACGGCGGCGGTGAGCTTCTTGCCGTAGGGAATGTGCAGGAACTCGTTGGGGCCGTGGGCGTTGGACTTCGGGCCCAGCACGCCGCAGACCATGAACTGCGCCTTGGGGAAGCCCTTTTGCAGGATGCTCATCAGCGGGATGGTGCCGCCCTGGCCAATGTAGCCGCAGGGCGAACCGTAGTAGGCCTGCGAGGCGGCGTCCAGCGCCTGGGTCAGCCAGGGCGCCGAGGCCGGCGCGTTCCAGCCGGTGGCGGCGCCTTCGTTGGCCTTGAAGATGACCTTGGCGTTGTACGGCGCGTCGGCTTCCAGCAGCGCCTTGATCTCCTGCGAGGCGGCCACGGCGTCGACCAGCGGCGGCAGGCGCAGCGACAGCTTGAAGGCGGTGCGCGGGCGCAGCACGTTGCCGGCGCTGGACAGCGGCGGCAGGCCCTCGGCGCCGGTCACCGACAGCGTCGGACGCCAGGTGCGGTTCAGCAGGGCCTGTTCGGGCTCGGTGGTCATGGGCAGCACGAAGCCGCCATCGGCGCCGCAGCTCCAGGGGAAACGGCGCCAGACCTCGTCGCCCAGGATGCGCGCGGTGGCGTGCACCTGCTCGACGCGCTCGGCCGGGATCTCGCAATGCAGGCTCTGCGGCAGCAGGCGGCCCGTGGAACTGTCTTCCAGGCGGTCCAGCAGGTGGCGCAGGATGCGGAACGACGACGGCACCACGCCGCTGGAGTCGCCCGAGTGCACGCCCTCGTCCAGCACCTGCACTTCCAGCGTGCCCGAGACCATGCCGCGCAACGAGGTGGTCATCCAGAGCTGGTCGTAGTTGCCGGCGCCCGAGTCCAGGCACACCACCAGCGCGACGTTGCCCAGGCGGCTGCGCAGCGCGTCGACGTAGGGCAGCAGATCGTAGCTGCCGGATTCCTCACAGGTCTCGACGATGCCGACGCAGCGCGGGCGCGGCACGCCCTGCTTGTCCAGCGCCATGATGGCGGTCAGCGAGGCGTAGACGGCGTAGCCGTCGTCGGCGCCGCCACGGCCATAGAGCTTGCCGTCCTCGAGCTTGGGGGTCCAGGGGCCCAGGCCGGCGCGCCAGCCGGAGAATTCCGGCTGCTTGTCCAGGTGGCCGTACAGCAGGATGGTGTCGCCGTTGTCGCTGCGGGTGGCGGGCGCGTCGAAGAAGATGACGGGCGTGCGGCCCGGCAGGCGCACCACTTCCAGCGTCAGGCCGGAGACCTTCTGCGCCTCGACCCACTGCGCCGCGTCGCGCACCACGCGCTCGATGAAGGCGTTCTTTTCCCAGTCGGCGTCAAAGGCCGGGCTCTTGGCCGGGACCGCGATGTAATCGGTCAGCGCGGGAATGATCTCGTTGTCCCAGTTGTCGTCCACGAAGGCCTGCAGCGCCTTGGGGTCTAGGGTGGGAGGCAGGGCGTCGTCGGGGATGCGTGCGTTCATGGCGCGAAATCCTGTAGGTATGCGGTGCGGGTGGGCAAACCGATATTCTATGCCCGCCCGGCACGGGCGGCATCTTTTGTCCCCGATTCAAGCGCCCAGCAGCGCCGGCTCCGCGCCCCGGCCCAGCGCCGGGGCCTCGGCCTCGATCACGCGGCCGGTCTGCAACTTGAACACCGCCACCGCTTCGCGCAGGCGCTGCGATTGCGTTTCCAGCGACGCGGCCGAGGCGGCGGCCTGCTCGACCAGCGCGGCGTTCTGCTGGGTCACGCTGTCCATCTGCGAGACGGCCTGGTTGACCTGCTGGATGCCGCGCGACTGCTCCTCGGACGCGCTGGAGATTTCGTTGATGATGCTGGTGACGCGCCGCACCGAGGCGACGATTTCCTGCATGGTGGCGCCGGCGGCCTCCACCTGGTCCGAGCCGATCGAGACCTTCTGCACCGAGTCGTCGATCAAGCCCTTGATTTCCTTGGCCGCCTGGCCGCTGCGCTGGGCCAGCGCGCGCACTTCGCTGGCCACCACCGCGAAGCCCTTGCCCTGCTCGCCGGCGCGAGCCGCTTCCACGGCCGCGTTCAACGCCAGGATGTTGGTCTGGAAGGCGATGCCCTCGATCACGCCGACGATATCGGCGATGCGGCTGGAGCTGTCGGCGATGGCGCGCATGGTGCCCACCACCTCGCCGACGGCGCGGCCGCCGCGCGTGGCCACGTCGGACGCGGCCACGGCCAGCTCCGAGGCGTTGCGCGAGCTGTCGGCGTTGTGGCGCACGGTGGACGACAGTTCGTCCATGCTGGCGGCGGTTTCCTCCAGCGAGGCGGCCTGCTGTTCGGTGCGCGAGGACAGGTCGATGTTGCCGGCGGCGATCTCGCGCGCGCCGGTATGGATTTCCTCGACGCCATGGCGCACCGCCGAAACGGTGCGGGCCAGACTGTCCTGCATGCGCTTGACCGCCGCGTAGAGGATGCCGATTTCATTGTTGGCGCGCTGCTCGACGCGGTTGGTCAGGTCGCCGCCGGCGATGCTGTCGAACAGCCGTCCGGCCTCGTGCAGCGGGCGGAAGACCGCGCGCGCGAACACCGCGTACACGCCCACCACCAGCGCCGCCACCACGGCCAGCGCGGCGACCAGGAACGCCAGCGCACCGTTGATGCGGGCGGACGCTTCGCGCGCCACGCGCTGGCCCACTTCATCGGCGAAGTCCACATACTTCTGAATCGCGACGGTGAAGACCAGGCCCAGCGGCGTGACCTTCTCCAGGTTCAGCTTGCCGGCCTCCTGCGCCTTGCCGGCGCGGATGGCCGCGACCATCGGCGTGATGGCGTCGCGCTGATACACGTCATAGGCGGCCAGCGCGGCCTCGAACAGCGGCTTGCCCACCGGCGAGGTCTCGGGCATCTTGCGCACGCTGTCGATCAGGTCGGCGGACTTCTTCAGGTAGCCGTCCAGCCGTTGCATGCTGGCCAGGTTGTCGATGGACTTGCCTTCCATCAGCGCGGTCTGCGCGGCCAGCATCACCAGGCGGGCGCGCAGCAGTTCGGCGCCCGCGTTGTCGACGGCGCTGGCGCGCACCAGGTTGGTGTCTAGCAGGACTTCGATGGAATTGCGGTTGGAAGACAGTTGCTGGTGCACGGCGATGCCGATGACCAGGAAAAGCGCGAAAAAGACGGCCAGCGCGGTCGTCAGGATCGCGCGGATGCTTAGGTTCTTGAACATGAGCCACTCCGGGATTACACGAAAGCGGCGCCCAGGCGTTCAAGGGCCGGGCACGGAGAAATCCTGCGGCGGGAAGCAAGGATGGACGGCGCGGGCGCCCGAACGCCGGCGCGGCTGTACCTGTATTACGGCTTGATGCAATGAAAAGTTAAATATCTCATTACATTTCAGCCCTTCCCCGCAGGAACGTCCATCGCGCCGACGTCGGCCCAGGGCCGCCGCCGGATCAGCCGGCCAGCAAGGATTCAATCTCGGCCTTGCACTGGAACAAGGCCGCCAGGCAGGCGTCGAGCTGCCCTTCGTAGCGCGCGGCCGGCAGCGCGACCGACAGCGCGTACTGCTCGGATTGGCCGGTCTCGATATGCACGCCGATCCCGCAGATGCCGACCGCGTGTTCCTCCAGGTCCAGTGCCCAGCCGCGAGTCCGGACCTCGGCCAGCTGCGCCAGCAGATCCTTGCGCGCGGTGATGGTGCTGGCGGTGCGGCGTTCCAGCCGCGCGCCCAGCAGCTCCTCCAGCGCCGCGTCGTCCAGGCGCGCCAGCAGGGCCTTGCCATGCGCGGTGCAGTGGATCGGATAGGCGGTGCCCACCGCCGCGACCACGCGCAGTTCCTGGTCCGAGGCGAACTGGTCGACCGATACCGCGTGCTGGCCCCGGAACACGCACAGGTCCACGGTTTCGCGCAGCCGCCGCCCCAGCGCCTCGACGAAGGGGCGCGCGGCGGCGACCACGTCGGTATGCGCCGAGGCCGCCAGCCGCACCAGCGCCTGGCCGAGTCGGACGCCGGCGGGCGTGGTGGCGGCCAGCTGCTGCGCTTCCAGCGCCGCGACGATGCGGTGCACGGTGGTGCGCGGCAGGTCCGTCTTCTTCGCGATCTGGCCCAGGCTCTGGCCGCTGTTGTCTTCGGCCAGCGCGCGCAGCACCGCGGCGGCGCGCGAAATCACCTGACGTCCCGACGCGGAGTCGTTGTCTTCGCTCATTTCCCTATCTCGATTCTCTTGGCGTGTCTTGACAGCCCAGGGGCAAGCCACGACAATTCGATCCGAATAGTGGAACACACACCCACTAAACGGAACAAAAATCGTGCATACCCACACCGGCCATCAGAGTTTATCCGCCCTCGGTAGCCATACGCTGCTCGCCGTGGCCACGCTCACCATCATGGTGGGCTGCGTGATCGTTCCTGGGCTGCCCGCCGTCGCCGCGCAACTGGGCGTCGGGTCCGGCGGCAGCTGGCTGGTCACGCTGCCCGCGCTGGGCGTGGTGCTGTTCGGCCCGGCCGCCGCCCGGCTGATGGAACGGGCCGGATTGCGGCGCGCGCTGATGCTGGGCCTGTTCCTGTACGGCCTGCTGGGCGCGGCCGGCCCGTACCTGCGCGGCGCCTGGCTGATCTACGCCGACCGGCTGCTGCTGGGCGGCGCCACGGCGCTGGTGATGGCGGCGGGCACCGGACTGATCTCCACGTTCTACACGGGCCGCGCGCGGCTGGCGATGATCGCGCGCCAGGGCATGGCCATCGAGCTGGGCGGGGTGCTGTTCCTGTTCGCCGGCGGCCTGCTGGCGCAACAGCGCTGGAGCCTGCCGTTCGCGCTGTACCTGTGCGCCTGGGCGCTGCTGGCGCTGGTTCATTTCTGCGTGCCCGTCACAGCGGTCGCAGCGCCCGCATTCGCCGCATCGACCGCAGCGCCTGCATCTGCCACACCTACCGTATCGTCCACGCCCCGTCACGGCGGCCCGACCGCCGCCGCTGCCGCCATGCCGGCGCAGGTCAAGACCGCCTTCGCCGCCGCCCTGCTGTCGATGGTCGCGTTCTTCGCCGGCATCATCATGCTGCCCGCCCGGCTCGCGGGCCTGGGCGTCGATGAGGCCGGCACCGGCTACTTCCTGTCCTTCATCTCGCTGGTGGCGGTGGGCGGCGCGGCGCTGCTGCCGGCGCTGGGCCGTCGCGCCAGCGGCCGCGCCGTGCTGGTCGCCGCGCTGCTGGCCTACGCGGCCGCCCACGGCTGTTTCACCGTGGCGCAGTCGCCCGCGCAATGGCCGGCGCTGCTGGCGGGCGCCCTGCTGCATGGACTGGGATTCGGCCTGTCGATTCCGCTGCTCAACCACCTGGTCATCGAACATAGCGCCGACGGCGCGCGGGCCCGTCATCTGGCGTACCTGTCCATGGCCATCTTCTGCGGCCAGTTCCTGTCTTCCTTCATGGAATTCCTGCCCGGCGGGCCCGGCGTCGTATTCGCCGGCGCCGGCCTGATTTCATTGCTGTCGGCCGCCGCCTTCGCGCTCGCGATGGGCCGCCAGCGCCCCTCCCCCCGTCACGACTGAGGACACTCGCGCCATGGAACTCTCGCAAGCCAGCCTGCTGCTGGACCCCGCCCCCCTGCAACTGGAAACCGGCTTTGAACGGCTGCCCAACGGCGTGCTGCACGTGGCCTGCCGCACCGATCTGCACAACTGCACGGGCGAGATGTTCGAATGGTGGTTCCGCTCGCGTCCCGGCACGCGCGAGTACATCTGGTGGCACCCCGTGGACCACGTGTCCAGCGACTGGGCCGAAGGCAGCGCCGATACGCACGTGGGTTCGATCCATCTGGTGAAGGAGTACTTCACCGGCATGCCCGCCGCCGACCTGGCCATCCAGTTCCGCGACGCCGCCGAATTCTTTGGCGCCGAGGCCTACCGCGCGGCGCGCGACAGCGGCGCCATCTCGGCAGCCGTCTGCGGCCGCGTCGGCATGGGCGCGACGCCGCAACGCCTGCCCACCGGCGAAGTGCTGGGCGGCCGCCTGCTGCACATCGGCCGTGACACGAAATGGGGGCTGGCGCTGCGCAGCCATTTCTACATGGGCCAGGACCTGGTCGCCGACGGCTGGACGCCGGACCAGCTCAAGGCTGAATTCAGCGACGACTTCGGCCGCGCGCTGCTCATGCACTGCTACAACGAGTTCACCTTCCTGTCGCGCTTCCTGCCCGGCATTTACACCGGCGACAACCGCGACGCCAAGCCGGTGACGCTGCCCTGGTAAGCGCCGCGCCGCAGGCCACCGACACGCGCCGGATACCGGGCCCGCCCGGACACGGCGTTCCAAGGACGGTGGATCCAAAGCAAGGTCTCGAGTACGCCGTCGCGAAAGCGGCGCATCATGGACAAAGGCCCCACCGCCCTGAAGCGGTGGGGCCTTTTGCCTGCAGCCCGAGCTATGCCTGGCGCTTTACTTCAGCCAGACGCGTGCGTTGCGGAACATGCGCATCCAGGGGCTGAACGTGCCGCCGGCGTCGGCCTTGCCCCACTTTTCGGGGGCCCAGGACATCATGACGTTGCGGGTCACGCGTTCCGGGTGCGGCATCATCACCGTGAAGCGGCCGTCGGCGGTGGTGACCGAGGTCAGGCCGCCCGGGCTGCCGTTGGGGTTGAACGGATAGGCCTCGGTGGCCTGGCCGCGGTTGTCGATGTAGCGCGCGGCCGTCAGCACGCGGCCGGCGTCGCCCTGCTGCGAGAAATCGGCATAGCCTTCGCCGTGCGCCACGGCCACCGGGATGCGCGCGCCGTCCATGCCGGCGAAGAAGATCGACGGCGACTGGGCCAGTTCCACCAGGGCCAGGCGCGCCTCGTACTTCTCGGACAGGTTGCGCGTGAAGCGCGGCCAGGCCTCGGCGCCGGGGATCATGGGCGCCAGCGCGGCCATCATCTGGCAGCCGTTGCACACGCCCAGCGCGAAGGTGTCGGGGCGCGCGAAATAGGCGGCGAACTGGTCCGACAGGCGGCTGTTGAAGCGGATGGTGCGGGCCCAGCCTTCGCCGGCGCCCAGCACGTCGCCGTAGCTGAAGCCGCCCACGGCCACCAGGCCCTGCATGCCCGCCAGGTCCACGCGGCCGGCCAGCAGGTCGGTCATGTGCACGTCGTAGGCCTCGAAGCCGGCGGTGTCGAAGGCCCAACCCATTTCAACCTGGCTGTTGCAGCCTTGCTCGCGCAGGATGGCCACGCGCGGACGCTTGCCGGTGGCGATGTACGGCGCGGCGATGTCTTCCTGCGGATCGAAGTCCACGTTCGGCTGCATGCCCGGATCCTGCGTGTCGCTCCAGACGTCCAGCTCGGCCTGGGCGCAGGCCGGATTGTCGCGGCGCGCCATGATGCGGTAGGACACTTCGCTCCAGGCGCGGCCCAGGTCGGCGCGCGGCTGGCCCCAGACCTTCTTGCCGTCGCGATAGAACTCGATCTCGTCGGCCGCGTTCAGGCCGCCGATCACGTGCGAGTGGGCCGACAGGCCCGCGCCGCGCAGCACCTGCATGACGGCGTCGCGTTGCGCGGCCGGCACCTGGATGACGGCGCCGGCTTCTTCCGAGAACAGCGCCTTGAGCGTCAGCTCGTCGCGCTGCACGGCCACTTGCTCGGGACGGATCTTGTAATCGCCCCAGTCGGCCGACTGCGGATCGAAGGTCAGCATGTCCAGGTTGACCGAGATGCCGGTGCGGCCGGCGAAGGCCATTTCGGTCAGCGTGGCGAACAGGCCGCCGTCGGAACGGTCGTGATAGGCCAGGATGGTGCCGGCCTCGGCCAGCGTGCGGATGGTGACGAAGAACGCGCGCAAGTCCTGCGGCGCGTCGATGTCCGGCACCGTCTCGCCAACCTGGTTGTAGGTCTGCGCCAGGATCGAGCCGCCCATGCGATGGCGGCCGCGACCCAGGTCGACCAGGATCAGCACGCTGTCGCCGGCGTCGGTGCGCAGCTGCGGCGTGAGGCTGGCGCGCACGTCGGCCACCGGCGCGAAGGCCGTGACGATCAGCGACACCGGCGCCACCACCTGGCGCTGCTCGCCGTCCTGTTCCCAGCTGGTCTTCATGGACAGCGAGTCCTTGCCGACGGGGATGGACAGGCCGGCGGCCTGGCACAGCTCGCTGACGGCCGACACGGTGTCGTACAGCGCCGCGTCCTGGCCCGGCACGCCGCAGGCGGCCATCCAGTTGGCGGACAGCTTGATGTCTTCCAGGCGCGCCACGTCGGCGGCGGCCAGGTTGGTCAGGGCCTCGGCCACGGCCATGCGGCCCGAGGCCGGCGCGTCGAGCATGGCGATGGGCGTGCGTTCGCCCATGGACATGGCTTCGCCGCGGAAGCCTTCGTAGTCGGCCAGCGTCACGGCGCAGTCGGCCACCGGCACCTGCCACGGACCGACCATCTGGTCGCGGCTGGACAGCCCGCCCACGGTGCGGTCGCCGATGGTGATGAGGAAGGACTTGTTGGCCACGGTGGGGTGGCGCAGCACGCGGTAGGCGGCTTCGGTCAGGTCGATGCCGGCCAGGTCCAGCGGGGCCGACACGCCAGGCAGGCGCTTGACGTCGCGCGTCATGCGCGGCGGCTTGCCCAGGATCACGTCGATGGGCACATCCACCGGACGCACTTCATCGGCGCCCTGCGCGCGGATGGCGTCCAGGCCCGGCAGGCCCTCGCCGTCGACCACGCGCAGCTGGCGCTCTTCGGTGGCCACGCCCACCACCGCGTAGGGACAGCGCTCGCGGCGCGCGATGGCGTCGAAGCGGTCCAGGTCCTGCGGCAGGATCGACAGGACGTAGCGCTCCTGCGATTCGTTGCTCCAGATCTCGGCCGGCGACAGGCCCGATTCTTCCAGGGGCACGCGCTTCAGGTCGAAGATGGCGCCGCGGCCGGCGTCGTTGACCAGCTCGGGGAAGGCGTTGGACAGGCCGCCCGCGCCCACGTCATGGATGGCGATGATGGGGTTGCGCTCGCCCTGCTGCCAGCAGCGGTCGATGACTTCCTGCGCGCGGCGTTCCAATTCCGGATTGCCGCGCTGGACGGAATCGAAGTCCAGCTCGGCGGAGTTGCTGCCCATGCTGATGCTGGACGCGGCGCCGCCGCCCATGCCGATGCGAAAGCCCGGGCCGCCCAGCTGGATCAGCAGCGCGCCCGGCGGGATCACGTCCTTGTGCGTCAGGCCGGCGTCGATGCTGCCCAGGCCGCCCGCGATCATGATGGGCTTGTGATAGCCCCAGCGCGTGTCGCCGGCGGTCTGCTCGAAGCTGCGGAAATAGCCCAGCAGGTTGGGACGGCCGAATTCGTTGTTGAAGGCGGCGCCGCCGATGGGGCCGTCGATCATGATGGACAGCGGCGAGGCGATGCGGTCCGGCAGGCCGTGATGGTCGGCTTCCCAGGGCTGCGGCGCATCCGGAAAGCGCAGGTGCGACACGGTGAAGCCGGTCAGGCCGGCCTTGGGCTTGGAACCCCGGCCGGTGGCGCCTTCGTCGCGGATCTCGCCGCCCGCGCCGGTGGACGCGCCGGGAAACGGCGCGATGGCGGTCGGGTGATTGTGCGTTTCCACCTTCATCAGCGTGTGCACGGTGGTGTCGCGGCGGATATAGCGGGCCTGGTCGGCGCCCTCGCCCGCCGCGCCCGGCAGGCCGGGCACGCCGGCCTGGAAGCGCTGGGCCGGACCGCCTTCCATGATGGCGGCATTGTCGGAATAGGCGACCACGGTGCCGGCGGGCTGGGCCTTGTGGGTGGCGCGGATCATGCCGAACAGCGTGTTGGGCTGCTCCTGGCCGTCGATCACCCACTGGGCGTTGAAGATCTTGTGGCGGCAGTGCTCGCTGTTGGCCTGGGCGAACATCATCAGCTCGACGTCGGTGGGGTCGCGCCCCAGGTCGCTGAAGGACTTGGCCAGGTATTCGATTTCGTCGTCGGACAGCGCCAGGCCCAGCGTGGCGTTGGCCTCGACCAGCGCCTCGGCGCCGCGCGCCTGCACGGCCACGGTGCGCATGGGCTTGCCGGCCAGCGTCTGGAACAGCGCCTGACCGTCGAAGCCGGCGTCGACCACGGTTTCGGTCATGCGGTCATGCAGGCAGTCGGCCGCGCGCGCCAGCATGGCGGCGTCAAAGCTCTTGGCGCCCAGCAGGCCGCGCTCGGGCGTGATCACGTAGCGCACGCCGCGCTCGATGCGGCGCACGGCGTCCAGGCCGCAGTTGTGGGCGATGTCGGTGGCCTTGCTGGCCCACGGGGAAATCGTGCCCAGGCGCGGGATGACCAGCAGTTCCAGGCTCTTGGCGGGCGCGTCGCCGGTCACGGGCGTGCCGTAGTCCAGCAGTTGGGCCAGCTGTTGCTGCTGCGCGGCCGTCAGGGCGGCATCGGTGTTGACGAAGTGCTCGTAGCGGGCGGAGATGTCGGCCACCGGCAGGCCGGCCTCTTTCAGTTGCGCCAGCAGGCGATCGCGGCGGAAGGAGGACAGGACGGAGGAACCAGGCAGATGCTGAACAAGGGACACGATGCGGGCGCCGTATTTGAGGAAGGAGCAAAACGAGGATTTTACCTGTTAAGCGGGTTTTCCCGGAGCGCGCGCGCGGGCGGCGTTCGATCGTCCGCTTCCGGCCTGGTGTTACAAAAAAATTCGCCCCCGATCAACCCTCGATCCCGCATCGCAGCATTCATGAAAATCCATGAATCTCCTGCACATTCTGCCTGGCCATCCCGATTTCCGAAAATCCGATCCCGCATCGCAACATGCGCGGCCAGCGCCAAAAACACGGGAAAACACGAACACCCCAGCCGGGAACCCGACGGTAGGATGCTGCGACACCTCCCCCCAACCCGCACACGCCGCCGCGCTGGCCATACCGCCTCACCATGTCCCGCTCCGAAGCCTCCGCAGAGCCCGCCGAACCGATTCTTCCCGTTGAACCCGAACCCGACGTGAAAGTGCCGCTGGCCATCGAGGACTGGCTGGCCGTGATATTGCTGGCGGCGCTGGCGCTGATCACCTTCGTGAACGTGCTGGTGCGCTATTTCACCGACCAGTCCTTCGCCTGGACCGAGGAAATCTCCGTCTTCCTGCTGATCGTGCTGACCATGACCGGCGGCAGCATGGCCTTCGTGCGCAACCACCACATCCGCATCGAGATCCTGGCCGACAACGGCTCGCCCCGGCGCCAGCGCATCATGGCCCTGATCGCCAACGGCTGCGTGCTGCTGTTCTTCGTGCTGCTGACGGTGCTGTCGGTCAAGCTGGTGGCCGACGAATACATCTACGAAGAGACCTCGCCCGCCATCGGCGTGCCGACCTGGTGGTATTCGATCTGGCTGCCGGTGATGGCCGCCGCCATCTCGCTGCGCATGCTGGGCGTGATGCGCCGCATCCTGCGGAGCCAGGCATGATCGCCGCCATCCTGTTCGGGGTCTTCATCGTCCTGATGCTGATCGGCGTGCCGGTGGGCGTGGCGCTGGGCCTGGGCGGCACGGTGGCCATCGTGCTGTCCAACCTGGACACGCCCTGGTATGGCCTCCTGACCGTGCCGCAGAACTTCTACGCCGGCCTGGCCAAGTACCCGCTGCTGGCGATCCCGATGTTCGTGCTGGTCGGCTCGATCTTCGACCGCTCGGGCGTGGCCAGGCGCCTGGTGGATTTCGCCATCGCCATCGTCGGACGCGGCCCGGGCATGCTGCCGCTGGTGTCGATCGCGGTGGCCATGTTCCTGGGCGGCATCTCCGGCTCCGGCCCGGCCTGCGCCGCCGCCGTGGGCGCGGTGATGATCACCGCCATGTCGCGCGCCGGTTATCCGGGCCCGTTCTCGGCCGCGGTGGTGGCCGCCGGCGCCGCCACCGACATCCTGATCCCGCCCTCGGTGGCCTTCATCATCTACTCGGTGCTGGTGCCGGGCGCGTCGGTGCCGGCGCTGTTCGCCGCCGGCATGGTGCCCGGCATCCTGGCCGGCTTCGCGCTGATCATCCCGGCCGTGTGGCTGTCGCGCAAGCACAAGATGGGCTCGCTGGAAGCGCACCTGCCGCGCCCGCCGTTCTGGAAGAGCCTGCGCGAGGCGTCCTGGGGCCTGGCCGCGCCGGTGCTGATCCTGGGCGGCATGCGCATGGGCTGGTTCACGCCGACCGAGGCCGCCGTGGTGGCGGTGTTCTACGGCCTGTTCGTGGGCATGTTCATCCATCGCAGCATCAAGCCGCGCGATCTGTTCACCATCCTGCGCGAGGCCGCCGAGCTGTCGGCCGTGATCATGCTGGTGGTGACGCTGGCCGGCATTTTCGCCTGGGCCCTGTCCACGCTCAGCGTGATCGACCCGATCACGCACGCGATCGTCAATTCCGGGCTGGGCGAATGGGGCGTGCTGGCGCTGCTGATCCTGCTGCTGATGACGGTGGGCATGTTCCTGGACGGCATCTCGATCTTCCTGATCTTCGTGCCGCTGCTCATGCCCATCGCCAATGCCTACGGCTGGGATCCGGTGTGGTTCGGCGTGATCCTGACGCTGAAGGTCGCGCTGGGCCAGTTCACCCCGCCGCTGGCGGTGAACCTGATGGTGTCGTGCCGCATCGCGCGGGTGCCGATGGAGTCGACGGTGCCCTGGGTGGTGTGGCTGCTGGGCGCGATGTTCCTGGTGCTGGTGGCGGTGCTGGTGTTCCCGCAACTGGCGCTGTGGCTGCCGCACAAGCTGGGATATTGAACGCCGGGCGCGCGCCGCGCGCCGGCCTGGAAAGGTACGGACATCACAACGAGAAGAGAGGAGACGCAAGATGAAGTTCCGCAATTGGATCGCCGCCGCCTTGTGCACGGCCGCCGTCGCCGGCCTGGCGCCCGCCCACGCGCAGACCTACAAGCCCGAGTACAAGCTCTCCATCGTCGTCGGCACCACCTTCCCGTGGGGCCAGGGCGCCGAGATCTGGTCCAACCTGGTGCGCGAGCGCACCCAGGGCCGCATCAACATCAAGGTCTATCCCGGCACCTCGCTGGTCCAGGGCGACCAGACCCGCGAATTCACCGCCATCCGCCAGGGCGTGATCGACATGGCCGTGGGCTCGACCATCAACTGGTCGCCGCAGGTCAAGCAGCTGAACCTGTTCTCGCTGCCCTTCCTGATGCCCGACTACGCCGCCATCGACGCGCTGGTGCAGGGCGAGGTCGGCAAGGAGATGTTCAAGCTGATCGAGAAGGCCGGCGTGGTGCCGCTGGCCTGGGGCGAGAATGGCTACCGCCAGCTGTCGAACTCCAAGCGCGAGATCAAGCGCCCCGAGGACATGAAGGGCATGAAGCTGCGCGTGGTGGGCTCGCCGCTGTACATCGACACCTTCACCGCGCTGGGCGCCAACCCCACGCAGATGAGCTGGGCCGACGCCCAGCCGGCGCTGGCCAGCGGCGCGGTCGACGGCCAGGAGAACCCGCTGTCCATCTACACCGGCTCCAAGCTCTACACCGTGGGCCAGAAATACCTGACGCTGTGGAACTACGTGGCCGACCCGCTGATCTTCGTGGTCAACAGGGAGGTCTGGAACGCCTGGTCCGAGAAGGACCGCGAGATCGTGCGCCAGGCCGCGCTGGACGCCGGCAAGCAGCAGATCGTCATCGCGCGCAAGGGCGTGACGCCTGAAGACCCGTCGCTGCTCAAGGAAATCGAAGGCCACGGCGTCACCGTGACTTCGCTGTCCCAGGCCGACCACGACGCCTTCGCCAAGATCACCAAGCCGGTCTACGACAAGTGGAAGAAGCAGATCGGCGAGGATCTGGTCAACACCGCCGAGAAGGCGATCGCGGCCCGCAAGAAGTGAAGATCAGGAAGCAGACCGTAAGGATTTAGCAGCAAGCCCAGGGGGAAAGGCGGCCATCATGAGCCGCCGCCGGGCCGTTTCCCGAGGCTGCCGCAGCGCGCCAGCGCGAAGAGCCGCCCGGGAGACCGCCACAAGCAAGGCCGGAACGCAGGTTCCGCCGATCTAGGACGGGGGGGGGGCCCCACCCCCCGGCCCGGTTTTTTTTTGGGGGGGGCCGCCCGCCCCCCCCCCCCCCCCCC